>CAZFAW010000049.1:4211-10909 GCA_964517015.1 uncultured Chryseobacterium sp. | reverse complement strand
TGAACCTGTACGAGGACCTGAGCCTGGAGGAGACGATCCGCACCCACGCGCGCTTCAAACCGCTGCGCATGGGCATCGGCACACGGCAGGTGGCAGCAGCGGCTTATCTCGAGGAACACTGGACCAAACCGGTGCGCAACTTCAGCAGCGGCATGAAGCAACGGCTGAAGCTCGCACTGGCGATCCTGAGCGATACCCCGCTGCTGCTGCTGGACGAGCCTTCGAGCAACCTGGATGCGCGCGCCGTGGCGTGGTTCCAACACCTGCTGGGCGAGCACCTGACGGACCGGACCCTGGTGGTGGCCAGCAACCGCGCGGCGGCCGAGGTACAGCTATGCACCGCCGCGGTGGACCTGGACCTTGCCGGGCAGGCGTAAAGGGCTACTTTCGCGGCCCGTCCAAAGAACCTGAGACCCTTCGCCCATGGCCACCACCGCTGACGTCAACGTAGGCACCTACATCCGCTACAACGGCGATATCTGCCAGATCATGGAATGGCAGCACCGAACCCCGGGCAACCTCCGCGCCTTCTACCAGGGAAAAATGCGCAACCTGCGCAACAACAAACTGGCCGAGAACCGCTGGCGCAGCGGTGAGACCATCGAAGTGCTGCGCGTGGAGACCCACGAGCTCCAATACCTCTACCGCGAAGGCGATCACCTGGTGTGCATGGACCAGAAGAGCTTCGAACAGCAGTACATCCCCGCCGCCTTGTTCGGCGACAGCCTCCGCTTCATGAAGGAGAACTCGATCGTGCAGGTGGGCTTCGAGAGCGAGCAGGCCATCTTCGCCAGCGCCCCGCGCACCGTGGAACTGGAAGTGGTGGAGGCCGAGCACGCCGTGAAGGGCGACACCAGCAACAAGGTGATGAAGAACGCCCGACTGGAGACCGGCGCCGACATCATGGTACCCATCTTCGTGGAGGCCGGCACGGTGATCCGCATCGATACCGAGTCGGGCGAATACCTGGACCGCGTGAAGAAATAAGGACGACCGTACCTGCGAAGCCCGCGCCGTGATCCGGTCGCGGGCTTTTCCTTTCCGGCCCGGGCCGCTCACGCAACCGGGCGCAAGCACACATGGGAACATGAACCCATGGGCACGTGGTCGAATGTGCACATGGGCACTGCCCGGCTACCTTCGCCACCGATGCGCCTGGACACCCCGTTGAGCAGTGCCGAGATCGCCGCATTGGTAGGCGGCCGCGCCGTGGGAAACACCGCCCGCCTGGTCACGGGCCTGAACGAGATCAATCGCGTGGAGAACGGCGACCTGGTGTTCGTGGACCACCCGAAGTACTACACCAAGGCGCTGAACAGCCCGGCCACCACGATCCTGATCGACAAGGAAGTGGAAGTTCCCGAGGGCAAGGCCATCGTAGTGTGCCAGGACCCCTGCGCCGCCTACAACGACCTGGTCCGGCGTTTCATGCCGCAGCGGTACTGGGCCAACGAGCAGGTGGAGGTGGGTCCCGGAACCGAGGTGCACCCCACGGCCGTGCTGGGGCCGCACGTGCGGATCGGTCGCGATTGCCGGATCATGCCCGGTGTGGTGATCTATGAGCGCAGCACCATAGGCGACCGCGTGACGATCCACGCCAACACGGTGATCGGGGCCGATCCGTTCTACTACAAGAAGCGGCCGAACGGCTATGACAAGATGCCCCCTGCAGGTTCAATATGCATAGGCAACGATGTGGAGATCGGCGCCTTGTGCACGATCGATCGCGGCGTGAGCGCGGACACGCGCATCGGCAACGGCACCAAGCTGGACAACCACGTGCAGGTGGGCCACGATACGATCATCGGTGAACGCTGCCTGATCGCCGCGCACACAGGCATCGCTGGCGCATGCGTGATCCAGGACGATGTGACCCTTTGGGGCCAGGTGGGCGTGCCCAGCAAGATCACGATCGGCAAGGGCGCCACCGTGCTGGGCCAGAGCGGCCTGATCGGTTCGCTCGAGGGCGGCAGGACCTATTTCGGTTCGCCCGCCGGCGAATGGAAGCAGAAGATGCGCGAACAGGCCCTGCTGGAGAAGCTGCCGGAGATCACCAAGAAGCTCGGCTTGTAATGCGCACGATCGAGCGCATCATCGACAAGCTGGACCTGAAGGAATTCCAGCTGAAGGTGCTGCTCGACATCACCAAGGCGATCAACAACAACGTGACCCGCACGGAACTGCTGAAGCTCTATGGCGACATCGTGCACGAGCAGCTCGGCATCACGCGCCTGTTGCTCTTCGAGCGGGTGGAGGGTTGGAAACAGGTGCTTTCGTTCGGCGCTTCGGCCGTGGAGATCGACGGCGATCCCGACCTGCTCTTCGGCGCATACAAGGAGATCAGCGTGATCACCGACGACCAGGCGCGGCGCATGGCGGGTTTCGACGTGGCCATCCCGGTCTTCCACCGCGACCGGCCCATCGCATTCCTGCTGCTGGGCGACCTGGAGGAGAAGGAGCAGCTCATGAGCCCCGTGGTGAAGCACCTGAACTTCATCGAAACGCTCACGAACCTGATCGCCGTCGCGCTCGAGAACAAGCGCCTCGGCCGCCAGGCCCTGCAGCAGGAACGCGACAAGCGGGAACTGGAACTGGCCGCGGAGATGCAGAACATGCTGATCCCCCGCGACCTGCCGCACAACGAACGCTTCGAGGCGGCCGCATGGTACCAGCCCCACCGCCAGGTGGGCGGCGATCATTATGACGTGATCCCCGTGGGGCAGGACGAACTGGTGATCGCCGTGGCCGATGTGAGCGGCAAAGGCATGGCCGCCGCACTGCTCATGTCGAACTTCCAGGCCACGCTTCGCGCCTTGTTGCAGTACACCGAGGAGCCGATGGACGAACTGGTGCACGACCTCAACGACAAGGTGTACACCAACGCGCGTGGCGAACGCTTCGTCACCCTTTTCATCGGTCGCCTGGACCTGCGCACCGGCCATTTCCGGTTCGTGAACGCGGGCCACAACCCGCCGCTCGCGCACCACAAGGGCGAGGTGAAGGAACTCACCACGGGCAGCATCGCCCTGGGCATGATGCCGAAACTGCCCTTCCTGAACGTGGGCGAACTGGTGATGGCGCCCGGCACCACCCTGCTGTGCTACACCGATGGGTTGGTGGAACAGGAGGATGCCCGCGAAGAACCCTTCGGTACCGCGCCGCTGAAGAAGGCCCTGGTCGAATTCTCCCTTGCCGGTGCCGCCTCCTTGAACACCGCAGTGATCGGCGATTTCGAGGCGCACCGTGCGGGCCTTCCCTACCTGGACGATATCGCGCTCCTCACCTGCTGCTACCGCTGAGGGCCGCGCGCGCGGGCGGATGGTTCACGCTCAGTACCACGAGCATGGCCGTGAAGCCCCAGAACGGCACCGCCGCCTTGTCCTGGTCCAGGAAGTTGTTCAGTGCGCCATGCACGTAGTACGTCACCAGCCCTACGAAGGACGCCACCATGAGCCTGCGATCCACACCATCGGGCATGCGGCGGTACAACCGCACCGCGGTGGTGCTGGTAACGCCGATCAGCAGAAGCATGAGCAGCATGCCGGGCACGCCCTGTTCGGCCAGCGGGCCCAGGTACTCGCTGTGCGCGTTGCCCTGTGATCCGAAGTTGGTGCTGATGATCGTGCGATCCTCGGAGGCCTGGAACGGCGCGTACTGGAACATATAGGTGCCCGGCCCCCACCCGAACACGGGCCGCTCCTTGAACATGCGCAGGGCCGAATGCCAGCGGTTGAGGCGCTCGAGATTGCTGGCGTCGGAGGAGATGTTGGAGATGCTGCTCACGTGCTTCGCGAGGTCGTCGCTGCTTTCGTCGCGATTGCGCTCCAGCGCCAGGGTGATCTGCTCCTGGTTCGCCAGGTACACGCCGCCACCCACCAGCAACGCCCCGACCACCACCCACGAGGGCACGCGCAGCCTCAGGACAAGGAACACGCCCAGCGCGGCCACCAGGCTCACCCAGGCCGCCCGGGTGTAGCTCAGGACCAACCCGGCGATCAGCACCAGCAACAGCGCCCAGGCGATCCCCTTCCGGGTGCGGGAATACCCCGGCATGGCCACCGCCGCGATCATCAGGGGCACGAAGAAGGCGATGATGGCCCCGTAGCTCGTGTGGTCCTTGAAGAACGGGGTCATGACCCAGTGGGCGGGATCCTGGGCGAAGCGGTACTGCGCGTGGTTGATGATGGTGTAAACGATCACCACCGCCAGCCCGGCCACGTAGCTCCAGAGGAAGCGGTGCATGTTGCCCGGCCGTTCGAACAGACGGCTGGCCATGAAGTACATCGTGATCACGAACCACAGGCGCGCCAGCAGGAATTTGACCGACACCACGGGCATTTCGCTCGGTACGATGCACACGGCCGCCCAGATCAGTTGGGCGGCCAGCACGGCGGTGACCGGGTGGCGCAGCACACGCGCATCGACGACGTTCTTCTCCAGCGCCACCTTCAACAGGAACAGGAGCATGATCGCCACCATGAGCGGTTCGGTGGGAAGCGCGACACCGATCCCGCCCATCTCCAGTTGCTCCAGGTTGATGGACAACGGCGTGCAGAACACGATGAAGAGCAGCAGCCGGTCGACCGAAGCGATCAGTGCCCACCCGACGATCAGCACCGCGGGCAGCAGGGCGGCCCAGTAGACCTCGTTGGCGATCAACACCGCGTTCACCACCACGAACAGCAGGCAGGCCGCCGCGATCCAGTTCGCCTTCAGCAGCCGCACCATCTCACCGGCGGTTCTGGGTCCACGCCATCAGCACGAAGGCCAGGAACAGGGCGGATGCCGTGGCGATCAGCACCACCAGCCAGCGTACGGGCCACACCTTCTTGTCGCTGATCTCGGGCGCCACCACCGTATTGGTGTACGAAAGCTCCTTCTCCACGTCGATCCGTACGCGGTCGTGCTCGGAGCGGAGACGGTCGTAGTTGATCCGCAGCATGTCCGCCATGTCGGTGAGGCTGCGGAACTCGCCCCCGTTGCGTTCGAGCTCTTCCATCATCCGCTTCACCTCGTCGCGTTGTGCCTGGCCGGCGCCTTTCTCCAGGAGGCGCATGTAGCCGCGCGTGAGCTCCTGCGTCTGGGCCTCGTAAACGAGCAGCCCGCCGTTCTCGCGCAACTGGCGCAGCCGCGATTCCGCAGAATCCAGTTTCTCCTTTTCCTCGCGCATGGCGCGTTCCGCGATCGCCAGCACCTCGCGGCTCTTCTCCCGCTGCAGGCGACGCGCCAACAAGTCCAGCTGGTGCAGCATTTCGCCCACCATGTTGCGCGCCAGCACCGGGTCCTCGTCCGTCACCTCGATCTGCACGCTCTCGTACCGGGTCTTGCCCACCTCCACCCGATCGCCGTATTCCATGTACAGGTAGGCCCGGCCGCTGGGTCGCGCCGTGTCCTGGTCCCAGTGGTGCATGAGGTCGAACTTGCGCAGCAGGCTGTCGCGGATGGCGTTGCTCTCCAGCAGCTGGAGCAATTGGTCCGTGCGGGTCTCCACGCTGTAGGGGTTCAGGTTCACCGGGTACACGATGGCGCCGCTGCGGAACCGGGGGGTGATGAAGGTGGGCCCGCTGAAGACCGCACTGAGCACGATCGCCGCCAGGCCCACGAACAGGAAGGTATTCCACCGCTGTTGCAAGAGGTGGAAGAAGCCGGCGAAGGACAGTTCAGGCGGCATGGGTTGCGCGGATCTTCCTCACGTTCTCCTGGACCACGATCAGCAGAAGAGCGAGCAGCAGGCCGCTGATGGCGCTGATCGCCACCACCAGCCAGCGCACCGGGTAGCTCTTCTTGTCCGCCGGCTGGGCCTGGTTCACGATGAACTTGTGCGGGAGATCGCTCTCGCGATCGGCTTCGGCCTGGTCCAGCAGCATGCGCATGGCACTGAGGCGTTTCACTTCGTTGAACTGGCGGTCTTGCAGGGTCACGTACGCACCGCCGTACTTCGCCAGCACCTCGAAGCGCTGCTCGAACTCCTTCACCGCGCGCTGATCGCCCTTCAGGATGGCCGCACCGAGGTATTCGTTGAAGCGTTCGGTCTGGGTGTGGTAGTCCTGCACGCCCAATCCGCGCAGCACCTTCATGCTGTCGTCGATCTGCGCGATGCTCTTCTCCAGTTCCTCCACCTTGGCACGCACCAGTTGGTAGCCCTTCTCCGCGCGTTCGTACTGCATGGTGTTCCACACGCTGTCCACCTGTGCGGCGATGAAGTTGGCCATGTCCGCCGCCCGCTGGGGATCCTCGTCCAGTACTTCGACGCGTACGCTGCTGAATTTGGTGTATTCGAAGGTCACGTGGTCCTCGAACGCTTCGCGCAGCTTGGTGTTGCGGTGGTCGTCATCGGCATCGATCCGGTACACGTTCATCAGGTCGAACCGCCGGGCGGACCGGTCGCGCACCTGATCGCTGTTCAGGATCTGCAGCAGCTGCTCGGCGTCCTCTTCATCGCCCAGGCCCAGGATGTCGTCCCGGCCGGTGGCCTGTTCGTTCAGCAAGGCGCGCGAAGCGGAGTTGGTGATCGCAGGGAAAAGGATCACCTCGCTCTTGAACAGCGGTCGGATCAGGAAGGCCGCTGCCAAACCCGCCACGATGCCCACCGCCGTGATCCCGAGGATCAGCCTGCGCCGGGCCCAGAGGAAGAGCACCAGATCGAACGACTCGACGTTCCCGTCGCGTGCTTGTGCCATGATGGGGTCCTGGAAAAA
>CAZFAW010000049.1:0-4111 GCA_964517015.1 uncultured Chryseobacterium sp. | reverse complement strand
CGCCAGAAGCGCAACTTGAACTGGCGCGTGGCGATCACGATCTGCGCGATGGCCGTTAGCCATTGTGTGATCAGTCCGGACCAGGCGGCGCCCATCACCTGGTAACGGGGAATGGCCCAAAGGTTCAGCCCGATGTTGAAGACCATGCCGCAGGCGGCCACGATGTTCAGGGTGCGCAGGTCGCCACCTGCCGTGAGCAGGGTGCCGAACACATAGGTGAGCGACACGGCCACGAAGCCCTGGATCAACACCGCAAAAGCCGGCGCGCTCAGGTCGGTGTGCTCGGCATAGCGAAGGTCCATGATGGCGCGGGCATGCAGGGTGGCGATCACGGCCACGCCAAGCGCCCCGGCGATCATGAGCCGTGCGGCCAGGCTGGTGAGCGTATCCACCTCCTGCCGTTCCTGGATCATGCGGCTGAACATGGGCAGCAACAGGCCCGCCACCAGGTAGCCGATCATGTTGAAGGCTTCGAAGAAGCGGAACCCCTGTGCATAGATCCCGGCCTGGCGCGCTCCGTCCGGCAGCAACCGCTCGATCATCACCATGTCGGTGCGGTAGTAGAAGGTCATGAGCAGGATCAGCAGCGCGAACGGGAAGCTCTTGCGCAGGACCATGACCGAGAAAGGCGTGTTCCATTTCACCGCGGTGCCCGCACCCAGGCGAAGCGTGAAGGCCACCGCCACCAGCAGGGCCATGCCGTACGCCGCCGTTTGGGCCCATGCGAACCAACGGATATCGAACCCCGCGTCCGCTCCGCGCCCCCATAGCAACCAGCCCACCATGCCGATCAGGAGCGCCCGATCGAGCACGCTGAGCAGGCTGTCCTGCGCGAACCGTTGCGCCCCGGCGATGTTGCTGCGCAGGTAAAGGAGCAAGGAGGCCAGGGCCTGGTTCAGGACCAGCACGGCGAGCAGGCCCAGTTCGGCCGTGCCGTAGCCCAGCGCATAGCCGGTGCCCAGGGTCACGAAGGCATAGACCAGCACCAGCAGGAAGCGCACCGCGAGGATGCCGCTCATGTGCTTGCGCAGCAGGTGCCGATGCCGTGCGATATGGCGCGTGTTCCAATTGGTGATGCCCAGATCGAGCACGATGTTCAGCAGGAAGCTGAGGCTGAGCAGCGCCGCGTAGGAGCCGTACACAGCGCTGCCCACGCGCACCTGCACACCGGCATCGATGCCGAGGATGTAGAACGGCTTCACCAGCAGGTTCAACACCAGCACCAGGGCCAGGTTCAGCAAAAAGGTGCGCTGCAAGGGGGCGGGGGTTGTGCGCGGGCGCCGGTGGAACGGCGGCCGGTGAAGTTGTGCAAATGTGGGCAGCACGGCCGCCCGTGGGCGCGCTCCCGATGTACACATTTGCACGATCCCGCCCGGTCGTGCGCATCGCCGTCAACACCCGCCTGCTGCTGCCCGGGAAATTGGAAGGCATCGGCTGGTTCGCCCACGAAACGCTGGGGCGGATCGTGCGCGCGCATCCCGAGCACGAGTTCCTCTTCCTCTTCGACCGGCCGTTCGACCAGCGCTTCATCTATGCGCCGAACGTGCAAGGCATCCACGTGTGGCCGCCCACGCGCCACCCCCTGCTCTACCGCATGTGGTTCGGGCGTTCGGTGCCGGCGGTCCTGAAGAAGCACGGCGCGGACGCGTTCATTTCGCCCGACGGGTTCCTGGCGCTTACGGCGGACCTGCCGCAACTGGCGGTGATCCACGACCTGAACTTCGAGCATCATCCGGAGGACATGCCCCGGGCCTACACGCGCTACTACCGCACGTACTTCCCGCTCTTCGCGCGCAAGGCCCGTCGGATCGTCACGGTGTCGGCCTTCAGCAAGGACGACATCGTGGCGCAGTACGGCGTGGACCCGGCCTTGATCGATGTGGCCCACAACGGCGTGAGCGGGATCTTCGCTCCGTTGGGCCCGGAGCGCATCCTGGAGGAACGGAAACGCCTCACCGGTGGCCGCCCGTATTTCATCTGCGTGGGCTCGTTGAACCCGCGCAAGAACATCGCCCGTCTGCTGCTCGCCTTCGATCGGTTCGCAACGAAGCAACCCGAAGCCGTGCTGGTGATCGTCGGCGCACGCATGTGGTGGGACAAGCGCATGAAGCACGCCTGGGCCGATGTGCGCCACAAGGACCGCGTGATCTTCACGGGCCGGTTGGGCCAGGAGGCCCTGCACCGTGCCATGGGCGCGGCCGAGGCCCTGGTCTATGCCTCCTACTTCGAAGGGTTCGGGATCCCCGTGGCCGAAGCGATGAAGTGCGGCGTTCCCGTGATCGCCGCGAACGCGACCAGCCTGCCCGAAGTGGCGGGCGATGCGGCCATCTACTGCGACCCCTTCAGTGTGGACGACATCGCACGCTGCATGGCCGAACTCTGGAACGACCCCGGGCTCCGTGCGGGCTTGGCGCGCAACGGGCGCGCACGTTCCGAGCGCTACACCTGGGACAACACCGCCGCGATCCTGTGGACCGCGTTCGAACGCATGCTGCATGGCACGGCTTGATGCCTTCCATACCGCCGGCCGGATCGAGGCCGGCTGCGACGAGGCCGGCCGCGGCTGCCTCGCAGGCCCCGTGGTGGCCGCCGCGGTGATCCTACCGCCCCGCGTGCGCCTGCCCGGGCTCGACGACTCGAAGAAGCTCACCGCCGCCGCACGCGAGGCGCTGCGCCCGCTGATCGAGCAACGTGCCGTGGCATGGTCGGTGGCGTCGGCTTCACCGGAGGAAGTGGACCGCATCAACATCCTTAACGCCTCCTTCCTTGCCATGCACCGCGCCATCGCCGGTCTCGCAATGCGGCCGCAGCATCTGCTGATCGATGGCAACCGGTTCGCCCGGTACGCCGATCTTCCCCATACCTGCGTGGTGCAGGGCGATGGCCGCTACCGCTCGATCGCAGCGGCCAGCGTGCTGGCGAAGACCCACCGCGATGCCCTGATGCTGCACGCGCATGCCGAACATCCCGCGTACGGATGGGACCGGAACATGGGGTACCCGACCGCGGAGCACCGTGCCGCCATCCGAACGCACGGGATCACCCTCCTGCACCGCCGCACCTTCACCCTGCTGAAGGAGGAACCGGTCCTGTTCTGATTGTGCACACACGCTTGTGCACACGGCGCTCGTGGGCGCCCGACCCGCGGCAGGTACGCAGGTACTTTTGATCGCCATGCGCCGCTGGACCACCGTGCTGCTGTTGCTGGGCATCGCAGCCGCTGCAACATGGACGCTGCTGGATCGCACCGGACCAGGATCCTCCGCAAACCCGTGGGATGCCGTTCCCGATCAAGCCGTGGCGGTGGTCGAGGCTCGCGATCCCCTGACCACATGGGACCGCTGGACGCATACCTCCCAATTCTGGCCGGGCGTGCGCGAGCTAACGGGCGCCGCGCACCTGGACCAGGTCCTTGCGCGCCTTGCCACCGCCGCCGATGCAGATGCGGGCCTGCGCGACGGCTTGCGCTCCGTTTCCCTGGTGACGGTGATCCTTCCCTCCGATAGCGGGTACGCGGCACTGTGGATCTGGGCCGCCGCCGATCGGCGATCCTGGAACCGGGTGATCGGCGCCTTGGGAGAAGGAACGGACGCGGATCCATCGCGCACCGACGTGCGATCGATCGCCGCAGCAGGAGGTGTTCCGCGCCTGTTCTCGGCTTGGAACAACGGGCTCGCGTTCCTGAGCACCGATCCGTCGGCCATTGCGCTAGCGGCTGTCGCCCGGAAGGAACACGGCCCGGACGCGGCATTGCGCGCCGCACAGGCCACCCTGGGCGAAGGGACCGATGCGCATGTGGTGGTGCACGGTGGGCGATCGCCCAGGCTGCTCGCTCGCGTTTGGAAGGCCGACGCCGTGGACGCCCTCGCCCTGCCGCAAGGCTGGACGGCCATGGACCTGAGCGTGCGCTCGGACATGCTCGTGTTCAGTGGCGTGGTGCAGCGCGATGCGAACACCAACTGGCTGTCCTCCCTCGGCACACAGGCGCAGCTGCCCTTCACACTTTCGCGCATCCTGCCCGCGCGCACATGCGCGATCCAGGGTGCGGGCATCCTCGATCCAGGGGAGTTCCTTGCACAACGGGGATCCGGGAGCGACGAGGCCGCCCACG
>CAZFAW010000048.1:5074-11041 GCA_964517015.1 uncultured Chryseobacterium sp. | reverse complement strand
CTGCACATCCTGGCCTACCCCAACCCGGTACACGACCGGCTGGCGATCAGCTTCCGCTCGGCCGCAACGCCCACGGGCGCCTTTCGCCTGTACGATGCGCAAGGCCGCGTTATTCGCAAGTTCGCCCCCGGCGGCCGCAGCGAGGAGATCGATCTGGACGTGCGGCCGCACCCGCCAGGGCTGTACGTGCTGCACTATGCCGATCGGCGCGGTACGCACTGGTCGCAACGGATCGTGATCGAATAGGATCCTGGTACCTGCCAGATGGACGGAGACCTAATTGAGCACTTCGCGCTCCAGTCGATCGCAAAGGGCATCGAGCAGGAACTCGCGTGCCCGTTCGGGATCCGGCCGAGGTACGTGCACGTTCCCCGCGGCAAGTTGTTCAAGCGTTTGCGGCAGGCGTTCGAGGGGAACGCACAACCCGCCTTGCCGCGCTTCGATGAACTGCGAGGCCTTGCCCGGCTCCGAAACGAAAAGCACCGGGACACCCAGTAGCAGGTATTCGCTGAATTTGGTGGCCACCAGGTCGCGGCGCTCCGGCGGATGGAAACCGAGGGCGAGATCGGCCTGCTGCAGCCGCGCGTACAGTTCCGCCGAAGGCACGGCGGGCAGGAAGCGAACGAGTTGCTCCGCGCCTTCCGCGCGTACTGCTTCCACGAACTCGGCGGGCGGTGCCACGGTGGCATGGATGTCCACGCGCACTTTGCGAGCGGTGGCTCCGCGTTCGATCGCCACCACGCTCCGGGCCAGTACTGCCAGGAACGCGCGGCTGTGGGGACGATCGTAGAAACTTCCAGCCATGATCAGGCGCAACCCGGTCGCATGGCCGGCGGTGGCACGACGGGGCGGCAGATCCTCCGGGTCCACGGCGTGCGGCAGATGCACCATGCGCTCGCGCAGATCCGGGTAGGCGGCCTGCAGGTGCGAAATGAAATTCTCCGATGGTGCGAGCACGAGGTCCGCCGCGGAAAGTGCGGCCGCCTCGATGGCCTTCTCCTGCGCTCGCTGCCGGTCGTTCAACAGCTTCCAGCCGTAGCCCGCTTCCCACGTCCAGGGGTCGCGCACCTCGGCGATCGCGCGGATCGGGCGTAGCATCTTCAGCACGGCCAGGTGGTGAATGTTCCGGAAGGGGGCGCCGCTCACGATCACGTGGCGGATCGCGTGCGCGTCGATCAATCGGGTGGCGGTCGCCAGCAGCGGCTTGCGCCAGAACACCGACTTGTCGAAGTGGTTGCCCGTGGTGAACCAGGGCAGCACCGTGTTCCAGAACCGATAGGCCAGCTTGTCGCCCAGCGTGGTCAGCGGCCTGCGGTAGAGCGAACGGGGATAGTGGCGGGGCAGGTGGTGCACCACGATGTTCGGGCGTTGCACATCGCGGGACCAGAGCGAACCGGCCTCATCCGTTGCCGGTGCGCAGGCGATCACATGTACCGTACGGCCGCGTTGGGCGAGGGCTTTGGCGAACTTGGCCCAGCGCCGCCCACCGATGCCGCGGTAGGGCGGGAATCCGTAACAGACGATCAGGATGGGAGGGCGTTCGGGCGGGCCGGGCACCCCGCGAATGTAGACGGCCACCGGTGTCGGCGTGGATCCGATAGTTTCGGCCGCGATGGCACAGCGAGCGATCCAGTGTGCGGTGGTGACCGGCGGTGCGGGTTTCGTCGGCAGCCATCTGGTGGACCGTCTTGTCGCAGCCGGTGTCCCGCGGATCCACGTCATCGATCGGCTGGCCAGCACCTACGGCCGCGCGCCCAAGGAGCGCAACCTCGCTGCGGCACTGCACAGCGGTCGGGTGCACCTGATCGATGCCGACGTGATGGATCCCGCGTTGGCGGAACGGTTGCCGGAAGGAACGATCGACGTGCTGGTGCACCTGGCCGCGGTGAACGGCCCTGCCGGGACCTGCGACGATCCCATCGGTGCGCATCGCACCAACGTGTCCGGCACGGTGCGGATCCTGGAATTGACGCGGCATCGCGGCATCGGGCACGTGGTGGTGGCCGGTCGCGCGGCGGAAGCGGACGAACTGCGCACCGGTACCGCATCGGCGGACCTCGCCCGCGAGCCCGCCGATCATTGGGCGGCCATGGCCACCGCCGCAGAGCGTTTCGAACGGGTGCACGCAGCGTTGCACCGCGTGCGCATCACGATCCTGCACATGCCGCAGGCGTTCGGCCCGCGCGAGCGACCGGACGGAGCAGTGCGGTCGTGGCTGGCCGATGGCAATGTGCCCACCACGGCCAATGCGTTCGTGCCGGTCAGCGCCATGGCCGAACGGCTGTGCGCGATCGCGTTGAGCGAAGGCGCCGGTTGCACCGCCCATGTACCCGCATGGGAGCACGCCGTGCCGGTGGAAGCGCTGCACGCGGCGATCCGTGCGCTCCCTCGCAGCACCGACGAAGGCATCGCTGGGTGGCAGGCCGATCTGCGGGCGCTCTGGAACGAGATGCGCTGATCGGGCGCCCGCGCCGGTGGAGCGGCCTATTTTCGCCGCCGCTCGGCGAGGGCGGATCATGCGGGTCATCGGCATCAGCAATAAAACGCGGTACTGGCAGGAGTACGCCTTCAGCAATCCGCCGGAGGGCTACCGTTATGCGCGCATGATGGACGTGCCGTGGCACGTGCTGCGGATCAGCAACCAGTTCCTCGCGCACACCAAGTTCTTCTTCCCCTTCCGCCATGCGGACATCCACCACACCTACAACGGCATCGTGGCCAACCGCGCGCCGTGGGTGATCGAGGTGGAGAGCTACCTGCCGCGCTACCGGCCCATGCGCGAGGACCATGCGCTGGCGAAATGGGCCATGCGACGACTCGCCTCGAACGATTGCAAGGCGATCCTTTTCAGCTCCGAGCATACCGCGCGCATGAACCGGGAGAAGCTCGCCGCCGCAGGCGTGGACCCCGCGAAGACCGCGGTGCTCTACCGTGCAGTGGAGCACTACATGGCACCGGAGCGCCCCACGGACGTGTTCCAGGTGCTCTTCGTGGGCAACGGCTTCTACCGCAAGGGCGGGGTGGAATTGCTGAAGGCCTTCCAGCGGTTGAAGCGACCGGAGGCGCGATTGCGCATCATCAGCAGCATGGAGATCGACTGGGCGGTGCTTCCGGACGAGGCCCGGCAGCAATGGGTGCGGCAGGCCATCGCCTCGGATCCGCGCATCCAATGGGATCCGGGGCTGCCGCATGCGCAGGTGGTGCAATGCATGCGCCGCGCCCACGTGTTCGTGAACACCACGTTCGGGGACACCTTCAACAACGCGGTGATGGAAGCCATGGGCTGCCAGCTGCCCGTGATCGGTTCCGGTGTGAGCGCGCTGCCCGAGATGATCGAACACGGCCACAACGGGTTCATCATCGATGTGGCGGATCAGGACAGTGAGCGCATCGCCACCGAGATCCATGCGCACCTGGAGCGCCTCATGGACGATGCCGCGCTGGCGCGGACCATGGGCGAACGCTCCATGGCGATCGCCCGCACCCGGTTCGACATCCGTGCGCGCAACGCCCGGTTGCGTGCGATCTACGATCGTGCGCTCGGCGAACCGGTCAGCGACGGTAACAGCAGTGCGATCTGAGCACGCTCGCGTAGGCATCGGCGATGCCGGCGTGGGTGCAGCTCGAATTCCCCACCATGCGGATGGACCCGTCGGCGTTGGCCGCATCGTTGGTCCATTCCCAGTCGCCCACCATGTCCTGCAGCCCGAGCTGGGCGGTCAGCGTGCAGGCCACGTACCACTGGCCCCAGGTGCATACCTGCGCATCCTGCCCGCCGCACACCAACGCCGCTTCGGCATAGGTCAGGGTATCGTTCGTGGCGATGCTGATGCAATAGAGCTCGTTCACCTGCGCATAGCCCGAGGGGCAGGGGCGCCGCGGAAGTTCGCGCTCGTTCAACAGGTGGAAGACCGTTCCATCGAAGAGCAGGGCACAGACCTCCCCGGCGTGCACATCACCGGCGTCAAGGGGTTCACCCGCGTTCTTCACCACCGGAAGGGCGGCCAGGCCGTTCACCGCGAGCGTGACCGGTCCCGAATTCGGATCGGCCGCCCGCACCATCAAGCGCGCACCGGCGGTGAGGGAAGCGGGAGCGGGCGCCAGCGTCACGGCCCAGGCATCGCCTCCGGACGTGGTACCGTAAGCGTACGCCCCCGCTTGCAGGGTGCGGGCGTTCACGGCGTGATCGTCGTTCGCGGCGTTGGCAAGGCCGTTCACCTGGCGTTGTCCGGATGTTGCGCCTTCCAGGAGCACGGGCTTGTCCACCTGCACTTGCGCAGTGCCCGCCAGCGCGAACACCAGGGCGAACGTGACGAGAAGGGGTGTCCGTATCATCGCAGGCGGTAGCAACAGCGGGGATTCCCCAGTGAAACGTCGAGGGCGGCGATGGTGCGTTCGCTCTCGCAGGTGTAGCGGCCCATCATGCCGGCCGTGTGCGAGTGGTCGGCCGTGTCGTCCATCCATTCCCACGTATCGAAGAGCCCGTTGAGCGATCCGGACAGCACCGTGCAGGCATGGTAGTATTCGTCCCATGCGCACAGTCGTGCCCCGCGGTCGCCGCAGTAGCGCACCGCATCGTACCAAAGCATCTCGGGACCTTCGTTCACTTCGAAACAGAAGCGCGCATTCACGGGAAGGAAGCCGCTGGGGCAACCTTCGAGGGCCCGCGAAGTGAGCACGAACACACTGTCCATGTAGATCGCTTCCACGGGAACGCCCGGGTCGAACTGGCCGGTGGAAGGCGCAAGCCCATCGGGGCGCACGAGCCTGCGCGGGCCGAGGCCATCGACATCCAACCAGACGGCACGGCCGTTCGCGACCACCGGCGTGAACCGAACGGAAAGTCCGGTGACATACCCGCTCGCGGTCGGTTCCATCGAAAGCTGCAACGTATCCGTTCCACCTGCGACCGTTGCCACGTGCAACGCCCCGGAACGGACCGCCCCGAGCGTGATCAACGCATCATCCTGCTGCGCGGCGCCCAAGGAAAGGACCTGGCGTTGCGTGCTGTCCGCAGCCGTGAATTGGATCGGCCGGTCCACATGCACCTGCGCGGCAGCGAAGTGCAGCGACGCATACAATAGCACGGTGGTGGCGAACCTCATCGGTCGTAGCAGCAACGGTAGCGCGAACGGGTGAGGGGTACGGCCGGTCCGCCCAGATCACAGCCGATGGAAAGCGTGCTGTTCTGCCCCACTCGTTTGGCTTTGTTCGTGTCGTTGGCGGCACTGTCCACCCACTCGTAGGACAAGATGGAAGGAAGGATGCCGCCGGGCATGGCGCATCCATGGTACCATTCGGCGAAGGAGCACAGGCGGGCGTTCTTCTCGACGCAGGCCACGTTCGCCGCATAGTACGAGATGGTATCGCCCGGCGTGGTCTCGATGCAATAGTCGCGGGAAGCTGGAATGAAGCCCTGCGGGCAGCCTCGGTACAGCTGTGTGACGATCTGGAACGCGGCGCCGTCGAATACCGCGGTAACGGGCATGTCCGGCTGCAGGTCGGCACTGTCCAGGGCCGTGCCCCAGCCCTTGACCACCGCCACGGCGCCCAGGCCGTTCACGTTCAGGGTCACGGCGGTATCGTTCGCGTTCTGCGGAACGAAGGTCACTTGCAGCCCGGGCGTGTAGGCAGCGATCGCCGGTTGAAGGTCCAGGGTGAGCTGGTCCACGCCCGTTGCGGTGCCCATGGTGGTGAGCAAGGCACGATCCGCGAGGGCCGGTACACCGCTGGTCGGTCCCCCGGGCGCGGAGAGGCCGAGCACCTGCCGATCGCCCGGGGCGGATCCCGTGAATTCCACGTTCGTGGGCACGTTCCATTGGGCGTGCGCACCGGGCGCTGCGAGCACCAGGAGGGCCGCAAGGAGCAGGTAACGGATCATGGCCGGGCAACGCGTGTGCGGAAGATTCCCGACCGGACGATGTACACACCGGCGGCGTGTTCGGAAAGATCGATGCAGGCCCGGCC
>CAZFAW010000048.1:0-4974 GCA_964517015.1 uncultured Chryseobacterium sp. | reverse complement strand
GATCAGGTTCGCTTCGGTGAGGCCGTTCAATTCCGTGGGATCGACCCGGAAGGCGACCACGGCGTTGAGCCCCGTGTTCACAGCGGGCACGGCATTGAACCACCGTTCCACGGTGAGCAAGCCGCCGTTGTCGGTGAAGGGGAGATGCCCGCGGGTGAGGGTGAGGTTGCCGGGTGCGAGGGTGGTGGTGAGGGCAAGGCCCAGACCCGCAGGCTCGATGGCAGCGAGCGGCGCCGCATAGGTGCGGGTGGTGGTCTCCGTCCCGAGACCGGAAACGGGCGATCCCACGTCTTCGATCAGTTGCGATTGCGGGCCGAACTCGAGCACGCCGTCGTTGGTCAAGGAGGCGCCGGTGGGAAGGGCGAACGATTGGCTGCCCTCGAACACGATCGAGGTGCCCGGCTCCACCCACATTGCGGTGCCCGGAACCAACCCCGATTGGGCCCACGCCATGGCGGGGAACAGGAGCACGAAGAGCGAAAGGATGCGCATGGATCGGGGCACGCAAAGTAATGCGACGGCCGGTGTTGCTGAGGGCGCCGATCTACCTTAGCCGCCCTTCCGCCCGCCCATGAACCTGCGAACGATACTGGCCGACCAAATGGGCAGCTCCACCCCGTACGACCTGCCCGGATCGTTGCTGAGCGTAGGGCTTGCCGCGTTGCTCGCCTTCGTCATGGCGGCCATCGCGGGAACGGATCGCGCGCGGCGCGGCGAGCTCGCCGCCCTGGCCGCGATCGTGGCGCTCGCCGTGGCCCTCGTGCGCACGTCGGTACCGCTCGCACTGGCGCTGGTGGCGGTGGCTGTGATCGCACGACCGGCGCGTCCGGCCGGTGAGGCGCCGGAGGCCCTGCCGCGTCTGGCCGCGTTGTGCATCGGACTGGGCTGTGGTGCCAGTGCGGCGTTGGTGGTGGCCGTTGGCGTGTTGCCCATTTCGCTCCTCATGCGGTTCGCCGGCAACGGCCGTGGCGATCGCCGGTCATGAACCACGCCACCGGTCGCACGTGGGTGTTGCTTTTCGCCTGGGTGCTGGCGGCGGGCGTGTGGTGCGCGTTCCGACCGTCCTCCCTTCCCCCGCTGACGAACGCGCGCCTTGAAGCGCCCTCCATCGAGTTCGATGCGCGGGGCCGGGTGCAGGTGACCGAGGCACCGGAAGAGGCCGTGTACATCTCCACCGATGGGGAACAGCCTTCCCCTCGCGCGATCCGGTATCAGGGCCCGCTGCCCCTGTGGCCCGATCCCGTGCGGTGTGCACGCCTCAGCGCCGTGCCCACCTCGCCCCAATGGCGGCATCCGTTGAGCGATTCCCCTTCGCTGGCGGTGGTGCGTGCCCGCTCGCGTGGAACGCACGGGGAATGGGGCCCCACGGCCACGCGCACGCGCATGGTCCCGGGCATCGTCTCCCTGCCGGTGGTCTCGTTGGTGCTTCCACCCGGTGCGTTGTTCGACCCGGACAGCGGCATCTACGTCGTGGGCAACGCCGTGCTGGGCGGCGATCCGGAAGCGCTGGCGGCCTATCGCCACGACATGCGCTGGTGGAAGTACCCCGGCAACTACCACTTGCGGGGCGACGAAGCCGAGCGCCGCGCCCATGTGGAATGGTTCGAAGGGAACGGCGCCGCCGGCTGGAGCGGCGACGTGGACCTGCGGATCCACGGGAACAATACACGCGGGTTCCCGCAGCATGCCTTGCGCATCACCTTCAAGGAGCGAACCGAGCCGCTGCCGGGCATGGGCCGCCACCGCTCGCTCGTGCTGCGTACCGGTGGCAACGATCAGGACAAGGCGTTCATGCGCGATGTGGTGCAACACAGGGCCTGCGCCGGTGCGCCCTTCGCCACCGCGCGCGCGTGGCCCGTGGTGGTGTTCATCAACGGGGCCTATTGGGGCGTACACGAGGTGCGCGAACGCATCGACGACCACGAGTTGGCGGAACGCTTCGACCTGAAGGCGAAGAACATCACCATCCTGGCCGATCGTGCCGTGTTGTACCGCGGCGACGATCACGAGCGGATCCGATTCATGCGCCTGGTGCAACAGGCGGAACGTGCGCCGGTGGCAGCGCCGGAGCAGTGCCTCGCCTTCGAGCGCAGCATGGAGGAAGAACTGGAGGTCGACGGGTTCCTGCAGTACATGGCCAGCCAGATCCTGCTGGGCAATACCGACTGGCCCGATCAGAACGTGAAGTACTGGCGGTGGACGGGTGCCCCCGGCAACGGCGTGAAGGATGGGCGGTGGCGCTTCATCATGGGCGATTCCGACCTGGGCCTGGGGTATTCCTCCGATCCTGCGATCGACATGTTCGCCGTGGTGGAACGCAAGAACGGCCCTGTGGCGGCCCTGTTGCGCGGGCTGCTGCGCGATCCTCTATACAAGGACCGTTTCGCCGATATCGTGCGCGAACTCATGGACGGCAGGCTGGCGCCGGCAGCGCTGCGGGCGGTGGTGGAGGAGTGGTCGGCGCGGATCGGCCCTGAGATGGACCGGCATTGCGCGCGCTGGCGGCGGCCGCTGGACACCGGCTCCTGGCAGCTTGCGGTGGAAGACCTTGCGCGCACGATCACCGAACGCTCCGAGGCCGTTCACCGACAGGTCGAGGCCCGCTTCCCGGAACACTAGCCATGCGCGAGTACGCCAAGGACCATCTGCCGATCATCCTCATGTGCCTCACATGGGTGGTGGTCACGGTGTTCGGCGGGCCCACGATCTACCTGCTGCTGCCCCTCTCGGTGTTCTTCCTGCGCAGCCGAGAAATGTGGCCCGACATGTTGTTCGGGTTCCTCTTCGTGCTGGTGCTCTCGGACATGGACCCCATGTTCATGGCCATGCGCCGCGTGAAGACGGCCAAGTACGGGATGATCATCGCCCTTTCGATCGTGTTCCTGATCGACCAGGCGCGCTTCATGCCGCTCTCCAACGTGTTCAAGGTGTTCCTGCCCTTCTTCGCCTTCAGCCTGCTGCCCCTTTTCAAGAGCGAGGCCCCGCTCACCGGCATCCAGAAGACCCTTTCCTACGGCTTGCTCTATCTGGTGGTGCCCAACTACGTGCTGCTGAACTTCCGAAGGCAGGGCTGGACCTTCGTGCGCAACCTGATCTATTTCATCCTCAGCATCCTGGTGCTGAGCTATGCTATCAGCTTCTTCAGGCCGCACTGGGTGCTTGAGAACGGACGGTACCGCGGCATGTTCGGGAACCCCAACGGCCTGGGCATCTTCACCTTCCTCTCCTTCATGCTCACGGTGGTGGCGTTGCACCTGCGCCCTGCATTGTTCACCTTCCGCGGGAAGATCATCGTGTTCGGTCTGCTGGTGCTGTTCCTGATCGAATGCGGATCGCGCACTTCGCTCACCGCTGTCCTGCTGTTCTTCATGTTCTCGCGCTTCTTCCGCCTTTCACCGTTCATCGGTTTCGTGGTGTTCATCGCCTTCCTGGCGGTGGCCGAGGCGATCCAATCCAACCTCACCACGATCGTTACGGAGCTCGGTCTGGAGAAGTTCTTCCGTGTGGAAACGTTGCAGGATGGTTCCGGTCGCTACTTCGCCTGGGGGTTCGCCTGGGCCAAGATCAACGAGGGCGGGTATTTCCTGCTGGGCGGAGGTTTCGGGAGCGACGAGTACGTGATGCGCCAGAACTATGTGTACCTCCGCTCCATGGGCCACCACGGGGGGGTGCACAACAGCTACCTGACCCTCTGGTTCAACCTGGGCATCATCGGACTGCTCGTTTTCTTCCGCAGCTTCGTGCTCATCTTCGTGAAGGCGAACAAGCGCGTGCCCATCGCCTTCGCGGTCATGTTCGCCTCGCTGTTCTCGATCATGTACGAGTCGTGGCTGGCGGGTTCGTTGAACCCGTACACCATCCTGTTGCTCATCATCATCACGTTGCTGAGCGAAGAGGAGATCACGGACCACCCGGACGATCCGGCGGGAGCGGCGGCCGCGGAAGAGGATGCCGCGGTGGCGCCCGGAGGCAGGCCGGTGCTCGTGGGCCCCGCCTAGCGGAGCACGTCGCGTTACTTTGCGCCGCCTTGAACGAACGGAAGCGCGCACGGAGAACCTGGATCCTGCTACTGGCGGCCCTTGCCCTGGGGGGCGTGCTGGCCGGTGTGGTGGCCGATCGCATGCTCAAGCACCGCGGCCATCCCGGGTTGCGAACCTTCGCCCGGCAATGGGCATCCAACTACCCTGCAAGCTTCAAGGTCGATCCACCGGTGCTTCGGATCGAGGTGGATGCGCCCGATCTGGAGCAGCTCGAAGCGGTGGTGGAGAACGCGCGTGCACGCGGGGTGATCCTGCCGGAAGGGAACGACTATGTGAAGGCGCGCTGCGAAAGCGATGCGGGGGCTTTCAAGGCCGAACTGCGGATCAAGGGCAAGCTCACCGATCACGTGCAGGGCCACAAATGGAGCTTCCGCGTGATCGCGAAGAAGAGCGGCGGTTTCCTGGGCATGAAGCGCTTCAGCCTGCAGCATCCCGGAACCCGCAACTACCTGTGCGATTGGTTCTACCACCGCATCAGCGCGGGCGAAGGGATCGTGGCCTTGCGCTACGGGTTCTGCAAGGTCGAGTTCAACGGCGATGACCTCGGGGTCTATGCCTACGAAGAGCATTTCGGTCCCGAACTGCTCGAGCACAATGGCAGGCTGCAGGGACCGATCCTGCGCTACGATCCGGACCTCTACTGGGTGCACCGGTTGAACGACATGGCGGGCCGCGACCTCGACGAACCCTATGCGGGCTACCGCGCCGCCGCCGTGGATGCCTACGGGAGCGATGACGTGGCGAAGGACCCCGACCAGCTGCGCTACTTCGAGCAGGCCGTGCATCTGCTGGACCGCTTCCGCCGCGGTGAACTCCACGCCGCGGACGTGTTCGATGTGGACCGCATGGCACGCCGGCACGCCATCATCGACCTGGTGGGCGGCCACCACAGCATGGATTGGAGCGATGTGAAGTTCTACTACGATCCGGCCGC
>CAZFAW010000047.1:0-11232 GCA_964517015.1 uncultured Chryseobacterium sp. | reverse complement strand
CGATCTTCGCGCCACATGAGCACGCTCGCCGATCGCTACGCCCGGATCAAGGCCTCGCTCCCACCCCACGTGGAGCTGATCGCCGTGAGCAAGACCCGATCGGTGGCCGAGATCCGCGCCCTTTACGACCTGGGGCAACGCGCCTTCGGAGAGAACTACCCGCAGGAACTGCGTGAGAAGGCGGCCCTGTTACCGAACGACATCCAGTGGCACTTCATCGGCCATTTGCAGCGCAGCAACGTGAAACACGTACTGCCGCTCGCACACCTGATCCACGGCGTGGACGGCCCCAAGGTGCTGGACGAGATCGAGAAGCGTGCACGCGCAACCGGCCGAACCGCCCATGTGCTGTTGCAGGTGCACATCGCCCGGGAGGAGACGAAGCACGGCCTGAGCGGACCGGAATTGCTGGCCTTGGTGGAGGGTTGGGACGCCGCGCGGTGGGCGCACATCCGCGTGCGCGGGCTCATGGGCATGGCCACCGATATGGAGGACGACGACCTGGTGCGATCCGAGTTCCGCACCCTGGCAGGCTTGTTCCACCGGATCCAGGCCGGGCACACCTTCCGCGACCATGGCTTCGACACGCTGAGCATGGGCATGACCAACGACTTCGGCCTGGCCCTGGAGGCAGGCAGCACGCTGGTACGGATCGGCACGGCTCTGTTCGGGCCCAGGCCTTGAATTAACAACAGGAGGCAACGCCCTTGCCCCTGCCCCGTCTTTCCGGCATACCTTAGCGTTCAGCCCAATTGCCCATGATGCGACCGCTACTCCTCACGGCCTTCGCCCTTCTCCTGTCCGCTCAGTTGCTCCATGCCCAGAAGAACCTGGAAGTGGGCGTGAGCACGGGTTATGTGCACTACTACGGCGACCTGGGCAACTGGGACGGCCCCATGCAGTGGAACAGTGCCCGCCCCGGAATGGCCATCACGTTCCGCAACTTCCTGAACAACCCGAAGCGCTACGTGACCCGCGCGCTGGATTGGGAGATGCGCATGAGCTGGCACCGCCTGGGCTACGACGAGACCGAACCCACCGGGGGTAAGTCGGGCACCGAACTGCACAACTTCAAACGCGGCCTCAACTTCCGCAACGACCTTTTCGGGCTCTCGAGCCACCTGGTGCTGAACGCCTACCGCGAACCCTACCAGCCGCTCTTCCAGCAACGCTTCTTCATGTACTTCTTCGTGGGCGTGGGCGTGTTCTACGGGCGCCCGAAGGCCGACCTGTTCAATGGCGCGCAAGGCATGGAGAACGCCTACTACTACTGGGAGGACGGCAGCATTCGCGACATGCCGGAGGATTCGCCGAACGCGGGCGCCGCGCACGTGATCGAGCACGATGGCACCTACGAGACCGACCTGTACAGCTGGCACACCGAAGGCGGATGGGGCGCGGAAGGCACCTCGCAGCAGAAAACCACGCCCTGGCACATCGGCTTCCCCTGGGGCTTCGGGGTGCGGTACATGCTCACCAAACAATTGAGCGTGGGCGCCGAGTTCGCCTACTACTCCTTCATCACGGACAAGCTGGACGACGTGAGCGACCGCTACGCCACCTACGACGAGATCGACGCGGCCTTCCCGAACGATACCATCAACCAGGAACTGGCCCGGTACGTGAGCGACCCCACGGGCTGGGGCACCATCGGGTACGTGGACGAACGCACCAGCCCCCGCGGCAATCCAGGCCTGCCGGATTACTACAGCTACCTGAGCTTCGAGGTGAGTTGGAAGCTGGACCGCAGCGGCGGCCGCCGGTTGATGGTGAACCGGTCGAAGTGACCTTCCGGGCTCAGCCTTTCAGGTAGCGCTCCACGGCGCGCTGGATCCGTGCGTTGATGTCGCCCGGATCCAAGGTCGGCATGGCATTGCCGGTGAGGAGCGCGCAGAGCTCCATGTAGCGCTGGGAAACGGTGCGCACGAACTCGTCGTTCATGTCGGGCACGTGCTGCTCCTCCTTGCCCATGAAGCCGTGCTCAATGAGCCATTGTCGCACGAACTCCTTGCTGAGCTGTTTCTGCGCCTCGCCGGTGCGCTGCCGTTCCTCGTACCCGGTGCGGTGGAAGTAGCGTGAGGAATCGGGCGTGTGGATCTCGTCGATGAGCAGGATCTGTCCGTTGCGCCGCCCGAATTCGTACTTGGTGTCCACCAGGATGAGATCGTGGGAACGTGCGATCTCCTGGCCGCGCGCATAGAGCGCGAGCGCGTACCGGCACATGATGTCCCATTCTTCCTTGGTGCACAGGCCACGGGCCAGGATCTCCTCGGGGGTGATGTCTTCGTCGTGGCCGGCGTCGGCCTTGGTGCTCGGGGTGATGATGGGCTGCGGGAACGGATCGCTCTCGCGGAGCCCATCGGGCATGGATGCGCCGCAAAGGGTGCGGTGCCCTTCGCGGTATTGCCTCCAGGCATGCCCGCTCAAGTACCCGCGCACCACCATCTCCACCTTCACCGGTGCGCACTGCCAGCCCGCCACCACCTGCGGGTCGGGCATGGCCAGCGCCCAGTTCGGCGCCACGGCGCGCGTGGCGGCGAGCATGTGCCAGCTGATGCGGGTGAGCACCTCGCCCTTGCGGGGAATGCCGCGGGGCAGCACCACATCGAACGCACTGATCCGATCGCTGGCCACCATCACCATGCGGCCGTCCTCGAGCGTGTACACGTCGCGCACCTTGCCCCGGTAGATGTCGACCACCCCGGGCAGGTGAAGGTCGGAGCGCATCAAGGTGTCCATGGGGGCCGTGCGGGTCGTGTTCATGCGTTCGGTCCGGTGGGGTCGCGGCGCTGTTCGAAGGCGTTCAGCACGCGGGTCACCAGTTCGTGGCGGATGATGTCCTTCTCATCGAGTTCCACGATGGCGATGCCGGGGATGTCGCGCAGCATGCGCACGCTGGGAACGAGCCCGCTGGGTTGGTGGCCGGGAAGGTCCACCTGGGTCACGTCGCCCGTGATCACGAAGGTGGCCGAGCGGCCCATGCGGGTGAGGAACATCTTCAATTGGGGCAGGGTGGCGTTCTGCGCTTCGTCCAGGATCACGAAGGCACTGTCCAGCGTACGGCCGCGCATGAAGGCCAGCGGTGCGATCTCGATCACGCCTTCGTCCATGAGGTCGGTGAGGCGGGCGGGCGGGATCATGTCGCGCAGGGCGTCGTACAGCGGGCGCAGGTAGGGATCGAGCTTTTCCTTCAGGTCGCCGGGCAGGAAGCCGAGGTTCTCCCCCGCCTCCACCGCGGGCCGGGTGAGGATGATCCGGCGCACCCGGCGTTCCTTCAGCGCCTTCACGGCCAGGGCCACGGCCGTGTAGGTCTTGCCGGTGCCGGCGGGGCCGATGGCGAAGACCATATCGTGCGAGCCGATCGCTTCCACCAACCGCTGCTGGCCCGGGGTCCGGGCCTTCACCCGCAGGCCCGCGTTGCCGAACACAAGCACATCCTCTTCTGCGGGCGCGGTGCCGCCCCCGCCATCGCCCATGATGTCGTCGAGCACCTTGCGCGGCAATTCGTGGTAACGTTCCACGTGCTGCATGAGCTGCGCGAAGCGCTCGGTGAAGAGCGCCACGTCCTCTTCCGCGCCGATCACCTTCACGGTGTCGCCGCGGGCGATGAGGCTGAGCTTGGGGAAATGCCCGCGGATGAGCCGCAGGTTCTGGTCGCCGGGGCCGAGCACCTCCACGGGGTCGATGCCGGTGATGGGGATGGTACGTTCGCTCAACGTTCTTCGTTCTCAACAAGCGGCGGTGCATGACCGCCCCGTTCGCGTGATCGGCCGAAAGTAGTCCGGCGCTTCTTTCGTTGGTCCATTGCAAGGCCGCTGCACCATGGCGATCATCACCCTCACCACCGACATGGGCTACCGCGACCACTACGTGGCTGCGGTGAAGGGCGCGATCCTTACACAGGTGCCCGATGCGGTGATCGTGGACGTATCGCACGCGATCGCACCGTTCGACAACGCGCACGCGGCCTTCGTGCTGCGCAACGCCTACCCCGATCTGCCGCGCGGCACCATCCACATCATCGGTGTGAACCCCGAGACCGATGGCGAAACGCCGCACCTGGTGGTACGGCACGACGGGCACTATTTCGTGGGCGCGGACAACGGCATCTTCTCCCTGCTGTTCGATGGCATGCCGCACGAGGCCTTCGCCCTTTCGATCAAGCTGGACGATGACCACGCCGCCTTCCCCACCAAGAACGTGTTCGTGAAGGCCGCCTGCCACATCGCCCGCGGTGGAACGCCCGAGGTGATCGGCCGCAAAGTGGTCTCCATCCGCGAACAGATCGGTTTCCGCCCCGCGGTGGACAAGGACAGCATACGCGGTGTGGTGATGCACGTGGACGCCTACGGGAACGTGATCACCAACATCAGTCGCCGGATCTTCCACGAGGCCGTTCGCAACCGGGCCTTCCGCATCGCGTTCGGTCGCAGCAGCAACGACATCGGTACCATCAGCCAGTCCTACGGCGATGTGCCCCCGGGCGAACGGCTGGCCCTCTTCGGCGCCACGGGCTACCTGGAGATCGCCGTGAACAAGGGCGTGGAAGGCAGCGGCGGTGGTGCGGCCCGGCTCTTCGGCCTGCACGTGCAGGATCCCGTGCGCATCGACCTGCTGGACGCCGTGCGGCAGGTGCGCCCCGGCGCCGTGGCCGGGCAACTGGCCCAGGCATGATCGTGCGTCTGGTGAAAATGACCTTCCGCCCCGAGGAGGTCGGTCGCTTTATGGACCTGTTCGAGGGCTGGCGCCCTCGCATCGCGGCCTTCCCCGGTTGCCGCCATCTGGAACTGCTGCGCGATACCCGCGACCCGCGCGTGTTCTTCACCTACAGCCTGTGGACCGCCCCGGCCGACCTGGAGGCCTACCGGAACAGTGCGGTGTTCGCCGGCGTGTGGCCCGTGGTGAAGGCCCTTTTCGCCGAACCTGCCGAAGCATGGACGTTGGAACAGCGTGCACCCGTGGCCGCTGCCGCCCCCGAACCCACGGCCTGATCCGACGAACGGCATGGACGGCGCACCCCGAACGGCGCTTTCTTTGCGTACAGCCGATCCATGACCCGCACGCCCGCCCTGGCCGCCTTGTTGCTGCCCTTCGCCCTGGCCGCCCAGCCCGGACCACGATTCCTGAACAAGGCCGACCTCGCTGCCGCGCAGGAGCTCTATGCCCAAGGACAACTGGACAGCGCATTGGTCATGGTGGATCGCGTGATCGCCAAGGACGGTTCCCTGGCCGCGGCGTTCAAGCTGCGCGGCGACATCCACCAGCGCAAGAACAACATCGACGCGGCGCTCACGGACTATGCGCAGGCCGAGGACCTCGGATCGAGCGACCCCCGCCTGTTCGTGAGCCGCAGTGCGGCACGCATCACCAGTGGCAACCTGAAAGGCGCGTTGCGCGACCTGGACCGTGCCCTGGAACTGAGCCCGCAGGATGCGGACATCCACTACAACCGGGCGTGCGCCCTGTACCTCGGTGGCGACAACAAGGGCGCCCAGCGCGATGTGGAACGTGCCCTGCGGTTGAAGAGCGACTACGCCGAAGCGCTCTACCTGAGCGGCGTGATCAAGGGCGAGGAGTACCGGGAGGAGGCCGGGCTGGCGGACATCGAAGCGGCGCTGCTCCTGAAACCCGATCTGCAAGGGGGGCTGATGAGCCAGGCCGTGCTGCTCTATGAATTGAAGCGGTACGAAGCCGCGATCGAGACGTTCAGCGCGGTGATCGCCGCCAACGGCGAGGGCAAGGGCGAAGCGTATTACTACCGCGGCGACTCGCACTACGAACTCGGCCACAAGGACCTGGCCTGCGCCGATTGGGCGATCTCGGCCGGGTTGGGAGACAAGGACGCGCAGTTCATCCAGAAGAACTACTGCGAGACCGACGCGATCAAGATCCCGAAGAAGCCCACGCGCAAGCGCAAGCGCACGGTGATCCAGTTCTGAGCGTTCCCCCGTTCACCGTTCCTCGTTGGCCGCCAACGCCCGGGCGGAACACACGCCTAGTTTTGCGCGCCTGCTCCGCCCCTGCACATGCGCGCCCTGATCCTGAAGGAAGTCCGCGGTTTCCTCGGTTCGCTCATCGGCTTCATCGTGGTGGCGGTGTTCCTGCTGGTCACCGGTTTGTTCCTGTGGGTGTTCCCGGACAACATCCTGGACCTGGGCTACGCCGACCTCGCGCCCTTCTTCTTCATCGCGCCGTGGGTCTTTCTCTTCCTGGTGCCGGCCGTTACCATGCGCAGTTTCAGCGAAGAGCGACGCACCGGCACCTTGGAACTGCTGCTCACAAAACCGATCACCGAAGGACGCTTGGTGCTGGCCAAGTACGGCGCAGCGGTGCTGTTGGTGCTATTGGCCCTGCTGCCCACCCTGGTGTACGTGTACAGCATCGGCGACCTGGCCCTGCCGCGTTGGAACTTCGATACGGGCGCCACCTGGGGCAGCTACCTGGGCCTGTTGTTGCTGGGTGCATCGTTCACGGCGATCGGCCTGTTCGCCTCGGCGCTCACCGACAGCCAGATCGTGGCCTTCCTGATCGCCGTGTTCCTCTGCTTCTTCACCTACCTGGGCTTCGACCTGCTGGCCAGCTTCGACGTGCTCGGCGGGCTCGAAGGGCCGATCAAGGCCATCGGCATCCAGGCGCACTACCAGAGCATCAGCCGGGGCGTGGTGGACCTGCGCGACGTGCTCTACTTCCTCGGTGCGATCGTGATCTTCCTGTTGCTGACCCGTACCAGTCTCCAAAGCCGGAAGTGGTGACCCTTCGACGGGCCCAGGGTGACACCGAACCACATGACCAAGAAGAACCGCAGCCCCCGCTTCCGCGACCTGAGCGAACTGCTCATCGGCATCGCCTGCGTACTGCTGGTGCTCTTCATCGGGTCCTTCACCGTGCTACGCGCGGACCTCACCAGCGAGAAACGGTACACCCTGAAGCCCGCCACCGAGGAGGTGGTGAAGGGCCTGGACGACGTGGTGTTCGTGAAGGTGTACCTGTCCGGCGACCTGCCCGCCGACCTGCGGCAACTCGCACAGAGCTTCCGCGAACTGCTGGACGAACTGCGGATCCGCCAGCCCGAGTTGCTGCAGTACGAATTCGTGGACCCGAACGCCAGCCCCGATGAGAAGACGCGGCGCGAGATGTACGCCGACCTGCAGAAGAAGGGCCTCCAATACACCAGCGTACGCATCAAGGACAAAGGGGCCTATGGCGAACGCATCGTGTTCCCCGGCGCGATCATCACCTACAAGGACAAGACGCTGCCCGTGCAGTTGTTGAAGACCCAACTGCGCCAGCCCGATGCGGAGATGGTGAACCGCTCGATCAACAACCTGGAGTACGAGCTGGCCAGCGCCATCCGCCAGGTCACCGCCCGCCGCAAGCCGCGCATCGCCTTCCTCGAAGGGCACGGCGAGCTCGATGAGCTCTCCGTGAAGGACATCAGCAACGCCCTGAGCGAGCAGTACGAGGTGAGCCGCGTGCGGATCGACCAGCAACTCGCCGCACTGAGCGAGAAGACCGAGGGCATGGCCTATCGCGCGAACACCTACGATGCGTTGATCATCGCCAAGCCCGATTCCGCCATCCCGGAACGCGACCGGTACGTGATCGATCAATTCGTGATGAACGGCGGCAAGGTGCTCTGGTGCATCGATGCCATGAACGCCAACCTCGACAGCCTGCGCACCAACCAGTTCAGCATGGCCACGCCGCTGGATTTGGGCCTGGACCGGATGCTCTTCGGTTACGGCGTGCGGATCAACAAGGACCTGCTGCTGGACCGCAGTTGCGCGCCGATCGAGATCTACACCACCCCGTACGGCAACCAGCCCAAGCTGGAACGCTTCCCGTGGTACTTCGAACCCGTGCTGATCCCGCAGAACAGCCACCCCATCGTGAACAACATCGACCCGGTGCACACGGCGTTCGTGAGCAGCATGGACACGATCGCGGTGGACAGCGTGAAGAAGACCATCCTGCTCACCACCAGCCCCTACACCCGACTGCTGCGCAATCCCGTGCGGATCAGCCTGAACATCGTGGAGATGGACATGGGGTTGGAAAAGAGCGGCACACCGAGCCTGCCCGTGGCGGTGCTGCTGGAAGGCCGCTTCACCAGTGCGTTCGCCGATCAGTTGATGGTGACCCCCGAAGTGAGGAAGGAATGGGGGTACCGGGAACGCAGCCTGCCCACGGCGCAACTGGTGATCAGCGATGGCGATGCGATCGCCAACCGCGTGGACCGCAAACAGGGCATGTTCTACACCCTGGGCTACGACCGCTATGCCAAGAGCAAGATCTACGGGAACCGCGAATTGTTCGTGAACGCGATGAACTACCTGCTCGACGATCGCAGCCTGATCAGTATCCGCTCGCAGGCCATCAGCCTGCGCCAGTTGGACCCGCAACGCAGCATCGACGAGCGCACGCGCTGGCAGGTGGTCAACCTCGCGGGGCCGGTGCTGCTCGCATTGTTCGGCGTGCTGGCCTTCGCATGGCTGCGGAAGAAACGCTACGCCACCGCCGCATGAAACGCTTCGCCCTTCCCCTGCTTCTGCTGGTGCTCGCCGCCACGGCGTTCTGGCTCTGGAAGCGCGATACCGGCACCACGCTGGCGGCCCCCATGGCCGATTTCGCGATCGAAGACACCAGCGCGGTCTCCCGGATCTTCATCGCCGAGAGCGACGGCAAGACCGTGGATCTGCAGCGAACCGATGGCACCTGGACCGTGAACGGCATGCTGGCGAACCCCAGGTCTGTGGCGCTGCTGCTGAAGACCTTCCGGCGGGTGGAAGTGCGCAGCCCCGTGGCGCGCAGCATGGAGGCCAATGTGCTGCGGGTAATGGGCGGTACGGCCAAGAAGGTGGAGATCTACCAGGGCGGCACCCAGCCCGCCAAGATCTGGTACGTGGGCCATGCCACGCCCGATCACTACGGCACCTACATGTTGTTGGAGGTGCCCGACAAGGGCAAGAGCAGCGCACCCTTCATCCTGGGCATGACCGGCTTCACCGGCACCTTGAACCCGCGCTTCCACGCCAAACTCGACGAATGGCGCAGCAGCACCGTGTTCGCCTACCCCGACCTGTCGCGGATCGCTTCGGTGACCCTGGAGCACCCCACCCGGCCCGGCACGTCCTTCACCGTGGTGAACGACCCGAGCGGCCTGCACCTGCGCGACTCGCTGGGCCACCCGGTGCCCGACATGGACAGCACGGCCGTGCAGGATCTGCTCCTGCAGTTCAAGGACCTGCATTTCGAGTACTTCGAACGCAAGCTGCCCAAGGCCCGGCGCGACAGCATCGTGGCCTCGGTGCCGTGGCACGTGATCGCGGTCCAGGGCACGGACGGCGCCGGGGTGCGCATCCCCTTCTGGCACAAACCGGCCGACCCCGGGCAAAAGGACCTGGAATTCAACCCGATGGTGGAAGACACCGAACGCATGTACGCCCTGCTCGACGACACCGCGTTCGTGGTGGTGCAACGCTACGTGTTCGATCGGGTGACGGTGCCGCTGAAAGCCTTGCGCAAGTAAGCCTCGCCGGGTTTTCCACCGATCGTTGACAATCCGTTCCGATCGTTGAAAACTGCTCCCGGAACACACCTGGGCACCGGCCTACTTTCGCGGCGCTCCGGTACCGCCCGTGCGCGGCCGGAATAACGCCCCGATCCCATGTCCGAGACCGCCACGGCACCCGAATCCCGAACCAAGTCATCCGCTTCGATGAAGTTCATCGTGTCCAGCACCGCATTGCTGAAGCAATTGCAAACCCTGCAAGGCGTGCTCGCCAGCAGCAACACCCTGCCCATCCTCGACAATTTCCTGTTCGAGATCGACGGCAAGGAACTGACCGTGACGGCCAGCGACCTGGAAACCACGATCACCGCCACCATGCCCATCGAAGGCAAGGAGAAGGGCAGCGTGGCCATTCCCGCGCGGATCCTGCTGGATACCCTGAAGGCCTTCCCGGAACAGCCCCTCACCTTCGGGGTGGACGGCAAGCACCACGGCGTGGAGATCAGCAGCGACCAGGGCAAGTACAAGATGACCGGTTTCGCCGGCGCGGAATTCCCCAAGAGCCCGGCCATGGAGAACCCGAGCTCCATCAGCCTGCCCGCCGGCACCCTGGCCACGGCCATCAACAAGACCATCTTCGCCACCGGCAACGACGACCTGCGCCCGGTGATGAGCGGGATCTACTTCGAACTGGGCGGTGAAGAGGTGCGCTTCGTGGCCACCGACGCCCACAAGCTGGTGCGCTATACCCGCACCGATGTGCATGCCAACAAAGCGGCCAGCTTCATCGTGCCGAAGAAACCGCTGAACCTGTTGAAGAACACCCTGGGCGCCACCAACGCCGAGGTCACCATCGCCTACAACGAGAACAACGCCAGCTTCACCTTCGACAACATCGTGCTGGTGTGCCGCTTGATCGACGGCAAGTACCCGAACTACGAGGCGGTGATCCCCAAGAAGAACCCCAACAAGCTCACGATCGACCGCCAGACCTTCCTGAATTCGGTGCGGCGCGTGGCCATCTTCGCCAACAAGACCACCCACCAGGTGCGCCTGCACATCAACGGCAGCCAGGTCACCATCAGTGCCGAGGACCTGGACTTCGCCAACGAGGCGAAGGAAACCCTGGCCTGCGACTACGAAGGCGAAGAGATCACCATCGGCTTCAACTCGCGGTTCCTCGTGGACATGCTGAACAACCTCGGCAGCGAGCATGTGCGCCTGGAAATGAGCGCACCGAACCGCGCCGGCATCCTGCTCCCCGGCGAAGCCGGTGAAGCCGGTGAAGACATGCTGATGCTGGTGATGCCCGTGATGCTCAACAACTGATCCGGCACGCCGATCGCATACCGCCCCGCATGAAACGTGTTCTTCCCCTGATCGCCCTCGGTTTCGTGCTGAGCGCGCACAAGTGCAATACCGGCAGCGCCTCCATGGCACAGCTCATGGACACCAAATGGATGCTGCAGAGCCTCAATGGCAAGGCCATCGAGGTCCCGGCGGGCGTGGATACGCCCTGGCTCCAGCTTGCCGGCACCGGCGAAGAACGGTCTCTGACCGGATTCGGCGGGTGCAACAAGCTCATGGGCGGCTTCCAACTCGACGGCCAGCGGATCGGCTTCCCCGGCGTGGGCAGCACCAAGATGTACTGCGAGAACACCGCCGGCCTCGAAAAGGAATTCATGACCGCGCTGCGCGGCACCGACACCTTCAACCTGGAC
>CAZFAW010000046.1:0-11572 GCA_964517015.1 uncultured Chryseobacterium sp. | reverse complement strand
TTCAATTCACCCGCTTTGGCCCCTTCGCCGAACACCCAGTAGTACCGGAAGAAGAAAACGGCGGCCAGGGCCACCAGCACGATGCCGAGGGTCCACCGCAAGAAACGGCGGCCACGACGTGGGGCGGGTTGTTCGTTCATGCAGCGAAGGTATTCCCGGGGACACCTTCCTTGGGATCCAACCATCATCGGGTGCGGGCACCGTCGAGCAACTTGAAGGGCTCTCCGCGCATCTACCTTCATGGCGCCGCGCCTGGCGCTGCAAAACCCGACTCCATGGATCGCCGCTCCCTGTTGGCATCATTGCTCGCCATGCCGTTCTCCATGTCTGCGCAGACCTATTACTACATCGACCACATCGATGTCAGCCCCGCGGCGCCGACAACCAGTGATCCGGTCACGGTCACGTTGATCGGGAACCTCTCTGCCACCAACAGCTATATCGTGCTACCGCCCACGGCCAGCGTCACGGGGTTCAATGTGGACATCGTGGTGAATTCGGGATCCTCCGGCATCGGCATCCCCACCTTGGTGCCCCATAACGAGACCTTCTCCCTGGGCACCCTGCCCGCGGGCACCTACACCATCACCATTTCGGGCACGTTCACTGGTGATCTCGCGCCCGCATCGGAGCACAACTTCATCGTGAGCGGTGGTGGCAGCCCGTGCGACAGCCTCATCGTGGAAAGCGTGCAATGGGCGCCTTTCACGGACACCGCGCTGGTGGTGCACGTAACCAACAACAGCAGCGAATTGTTCGATTACCCCGGGTGGATCCTGTTCGACGGTGTAGGCGACACACTGGCCAGGGAAACGGTGGACTTGTTCGGTATCGCCGGGGAAAGCTGGCACATCCTGACGATCCACCCAGGGGCCACGATCCCCACTGGTTCGTTAACGGGTACGTTGGAGCTTTGGACCGGTTTCTACACCGAGCTGGCCTGCACCTTCCCGTGGACCGGCGATCCCTGCCCGGATACGTGCGTGGTAGTGTACCCGCAAATGAGCAACACCGGCGGTGCGCTGGTCGTCGCGAACATCGATTGGACGATCACGGACGACGACGGTATCCCGGTCGGGTCGGGGCAATTCGAATTCGACACGTTGAACCAGTATGCGATCGATCCGCTTTGCCTGTTGCCCGGCGCTTACACGCTTTCGGTGAACCATGCCGGGGCGGTAGGGGGCAGCCTCCAGTTCTGGTTGAACACCGCCGGGCTCGCATTCGGAACGGCACCACAGCTCTTCACCCAGGACGGTGTGCCGGACCTGATGCCCTTCGACTACTTTCCCGGATGTTTCGAGGGAATGAACGGCCTGATCGAGGCTCCTGCAGCGGGATCGTTGGTGGTCTGGGTGTCGAACGGCATGTTGCACGTGGCCCATACGGATGGCCATGCGATCGGTGCGCTCGAATTGCTGGACTTGCGTGGAAGGGTCGTCGCAGCAGGCACATCCGCTTCCGATCGTATCGATATGGACGTATCGCGGTACGGGAAGGGCTTGTACCTGCTGCGTGCAGCGGAACGTACGTGGTGTACACGCATGGTGATCGACTGACCCCAGTTCCGTTCCGGTGCAGGTCGTTCAACGCACCAGCGTGAACATGACCCAGCCGATGATCAGGATGGCCAACACGAGCGCCAGGATCCGGTAACGGGGTCGGATCGGTCGTGGGCCCTTGGCCATGCGTGCGATCCAGCTCGAAAGCTGTTGCGTGTTCCAAGGCGCGGAGCGACCTTGGCGCCATGCGAACCGGCCTTGCATCCATTGCATGGACCCTATGGATCGCAGCGCCCGCCCAACCCTTCCTCGACGTGCTCGCGCTCTCCTCGTACACGAGCGCGGACCGCTTCGCGAAACAGGAGGTGTCGGCGAACCTCCCCTTCTCGATCGGGAGATCCGGGGACAAGGTGTTGTTCTCACCGTCCGTGGAACGATGGACCGCAAGCATCGATCGGAACGATGCATTTCGCACGGACGATCTGCTGGGCTTCGCGCTGCCCGTGGCGTGGTTGCATACCCTGGCCCCTGATCGCTGGGCACTGAGCCTCCTGGGCGTGGCGCGGTACATGCGCGTGGAGCACCCCGATCGCGCCGATGCGCAATTGGGGGGCGCTGTGGTGGTGAACCGGATCATGGGCCCCGCTTTCACCTGGAAGTTCGGCGTGTACGCCAATGCCGATGCCTTCGGGTTGTTCCTGATGCCACTGGCCGGGATCGATTGGCGCATCAACGCGAAGCACAACCTGTTCGGACTGCTCCCTGGGAACTTCACGTACGAACACAAACCGCTGCAATGGCTCCATTGGGGTGCCACGTTCAAGGCCATCACCACCAGTTTCGGAACACGCGATGGCGACTTCCGACGCGTGGATGAGAACAGCATCAGATTGTACGTGGACCTCTACCCATTGAAGACGATCGTGTTGCGCCTCGAAGGCGGGCACACCGCGTTCAGCCAGTACCAGGGTGGCCGGCTCGATCCGTGGTACCCTGCGGGATCGAACGAGCGGTACGTGGACCTTGCGATCGGCGACGGGGCCTACGTGAAGGCGATGCTCGCGTTCCGTGTGCGCCTGGATGGCGAACGCACAACGCCCGGCTCGGAGGCCGGGCGTTGATGCAGGAAATTCCACTTCAGGGTTGATGAACGAACGCACGGTGCAGCGTGCCCCGGGCATCCGTCAGTTCCAGTTCGTACCGGCCGGTGCGCAAGCCGCCCAGTTCCAAGGCATGGTGTGCACCGCTCACACGGAAGCGCCGGATCTCGCGTCCGGATGCGTCCAGCACGCGGCCGTCCATACCGGTACGATCCACGGGGAGCGTGATCTCCAGTACGCCGTTCCGGTCGATCACGGCGAGCTGGCCCGCCGTGGCTTCGTTCACCGAAGTGGAGTTCATCAGGCTACGGAAACTGAAGGCTTCGAGGAATACACCACTGTCGAAAACGGCATCGCTCACATCGGCGATCCCGATCTTGAAGTGGTACGTGCCGCCGGGCGTGACTTCTGCGAACGCCGTGAGGTTCTGGGTGAAGCCATCGTAGGCGCAGTTCACACCGGGTATGGCCTCATTGTCCACGTAGTACGCCGCATTGGTGCTCGCGTTCACATTGTTGATGGCAACGGGCATGCCTCCGGGAATGGTGGCCACGTTGGTGGGTACCGGGAAACCCGGGCCCGTGATCCAGATCGCGAACACATCGTTGAAGGTGGCGCCGACGAACTCCGGGTATTCCTCACTACCGAAAGCGAAATTGAAGAGCAGCGTATCGCCCAACGGCACGCAGTCGAACTCGAGCACGCAGGCATCGTAGGTGGGCGCGGACACCAGCGCTTGAAGATCGGCATCGCTGCCCATGGATGTGGGCATGGATGCCCAGCTGCCCACCGGACCGGCTACGGCGGTCGCCAGACCCGAGGTGAGCACCAGGCCGTTCGAAATGGGGATCTCCGAGGTCCCGGTGAACTGCCCGAAGGAACTATCGGGGCAGTTGATCGTCAGATTGCTGATGGTCACGTTCAACCCTTCGAGCAGGCCGGTGAGTTGGGCCGGCGTGAGGCCGGTGGTCACCGTGAGCTGAGCGTTGAGCGTGAACGGCAGTACCAGTGCGACCAAGGGTAGGGTTCGTTCCATTGCAACGGTGTATTGGAAGCACCAAGCTACGTCATTTCACCATCGAGGAAGCCTCTCGACGGATACCGTGCGACGAGCAGATGGGCACCACCTTTGCGCCGCTCCCGTACATCTGTCCTGCCATGCCGCACATCCTGTTGCTCAGCGCGAGCGTACGCACCGGTCGCCGCAGTCATCGCGTGGCCCTCTTCCTCGAGCGCTTCATATCCGCCTCCGGCAGAGCCACCGTCGGAACGGTCGACCTGGCCGCGTTGGACTTCCCCATCTTCCACGAACGGTACACGCACATGACGGATCCACCTCCAGCGCTACGGCGCTATGCCGAGAAAATAGGGCGTGCCGATGCGGTGGTGATCGTGACCCCGGAATACAACGGAGGTTATCCGGCGGCACTGAAGAACGCCATGGATGTACTGGTGGACGAATGGCAACGCAAACCCGTGGCCTTTGCCACGGTGAGCGACGGAGCCTTCGGTGGTACGCAGGTGATCACCGCCCTGCAATTCAGCTTCTGGAAACTGCGGGCATGGACCGTACCCGCGCGGTTCCCCGTGCCCAACGTGGCCCAAGCGTTCGATCCAGATGGTGTGCCGGCCGATCCTGGAACGTGGGAAAAACGCGCCGCCAGCCTGCTGAACGAGATCCTCTGGTGCGTCGAAGCCCGCGCACGCATGAAGGACCACCCGGGCTGATGCACCCGGTGCGTCACTTGGAACCCAAGGAAGCGGGCAACCGGATAAGCCCCGGCCCCCGCCGGGCCGTTAATTTGCCGCCATGCACCGGAACGCCCTGCGCGGGTTGACGCTCGCTCTCCCGACCGTCCTCGCCTTTTCCGTGAGCGCCCAGATCACCACCGCCAGCGGTTTCACACCGGCCTACTACGTGCAGAACGTCCTGCTGGGGCCCGGCGTAACGGCCAGCGGTTTCGTCTTCAACGGCGACCCGAACCAGATCGGCACCTTCACCTGCACCACATGCAGCGTGAACCTGCCGGGGGGGTTGATCATGGGCAGTGGCGATATCTCCGCGGCCGTGGGACCCAACAACAACGGTGGCCTCACCCTGGGCGGCGGCTATTTCGGCATCGGGGATCCAGACCTGAACATGTTGATCGCGCCCGATCCCACGAACGACCGGGCCTCTCTCGAATTCGATTTCGTGGCCTCCGGCGACAGCATCAAGTTCAACTACGTGTTCGCCAGCGAGGAGTATTTGGAATGGGTGGGCAGCGGGTTCCAGGACGCCTTCGGATTCTTCCTCAGCGGGCCCGGGATCGCCGGCCCGTACAGCGGGGGTGCCGTGAACCTGGCCAAAGTGCCGGGGTCCCTCATGACGCCCATCACCATCAACACGATCAACAACGTGGTGAACTCCGCCTATTATGTGGACAACGGTGACGGGTTCACGCCGCCCATGAGCATCGACCCGTTCTACATACAGTACGACGGACGCACGGTGACCCTGACGGCGAGGGCCGCCGTGCAGTGCGGTCAGACGTACCACATCAAGCTGGCCATCGCCGACGGAACCGATACCGCATTGGATTGTGCGGTGTTCCTGGAAGCCGGCAGTTTCCAGAGCAACCTGGTCAACATCACCAGCAACATCATCAGCGGGGCGATCGACAGCGTGCTCTACGAAGGCTGCGGGCACACCACTCTCGTGTTCGTGCGCGGCGGCGACCTGAGCGACAGCCTTCAGGTGGACCTGATCGAAAGCGGCACGGCCACCAACGGGGTCGATCACACCCTGGTGCCCGGCACCGTGTGGTTCGTTCCCGGCCAGGATTCCCTATTCATCGACATCGAAGTGTTCCTGGACGCGCTGGCCGAAGGCTTCGAACACGTGATCCTGACCGCCAACTACAACAACGGCTGCGCGAACGGTGTGAGCGAGATCGAACTCTGGTTGAACGATGCCCTGCCGATCACGCTCACCATCAGCAACGATACCACGCTCACCTGCGGCGACAGCACAATGGTCGCGGCCACGGCCACCGGCGGGTTCGGCACATTGTACTACGACTGGAACACCGGCATTCCCGATGGCACCCTGAGCGGGTGGGTGCAGCCAGCCGCCACCACGACCTATGTACTGACCGTGACCGACGACTGCGGTGTGGTGACGCAAACGGCTGATGTGACCGTGACGATCCCGATCCCCGCTCCGCTCACCATCGCTGCAGCACCGGACACCACGGTATTCTGCCCCGAAAGCCCGGTCGCGCTGACCACGTCGGTTTCGGGCGGACAGCCGGGCTATACGTACAGTTGGACCGGCGGCCTGGGATCCGCACCTACGGCGAATGTTGCACCACCGACCACACAGACCTGGACCGTGACCGTGACCGACCTCTGCGGAACCACGGCCGAAGACGAAGTGACCGTGACCGTTCAGTACGACACGCTCCAAGTGTACATCACCCCGGATACCACAGTGTGCGCCCACGACTCCGTGATCCTCCTCGCCCACCCTGCCCTGGGATGGAACGGGTACACCTACCTCTGGGAGAACGGCGAAGATCAAGACACGCGCCTGGTGCAACCCGCCGCCACCACCACCTACACCGTCACCATCACCGATGGCTGCGGCATCAGCGCAACGGACAATGTGCAGATCGGCGTGAACGATCCGATCGCGGCCTTCAGCTGGAACTCGGGCATCTACGTGGAAGGCTTCCCCGTTCAGTTCCTGGACGAGAGCGTGGGCGCGAACAGCTGGTACTGGGATTTCGACTACCCGGGCATCACCAGCACCGAGCGCTTCCCCGTGGTGACCTACCCCGACAGCGGCCTTTTCAACGTGATGCTCGCGATCGTGGACGGCCTCGGCTGCGTGGACACCACCTGGCAGAGCATCTGGATCAACCCCGAAGTGCAGTTCTACGCCCCCAATGCCTTCACGCCGGACGGTGATGGTACGAACGACGTCTTCTTCGGTAACGGGGTGGGCTTGGACGGTTACCACCTGCGCATTTTCGATCGCTGGGGCGAGGTGATCCTCGACACGGAGCAACTCTACGGCGCCTGGGACGGCAAGGTGAACGGCACCGAAGCGCCGGAAGGGGTGTATGTGTACTGGTTCCGCATCCACTCCATCAGCGGGAAGACCAGCGAATTCCTGGGGCACGTCACCCTGTTGCGGTAGTTCGTCGGATCCCTGTAGACCGATCCGGCCCGGGGATATCTTCACGACACCTTTTCCCGTACAAACCCAGGCCCCTCCGGGCAGGGGCCACGGAAGAAGCTCGCCTGCAAGCGATGGGAACCCGCCGACATACGGTATTGGGCTGGACGTTGTTCGGCCTCGGCGCCTTGCTGTTCAGACCGCTTCACGCCCAGGAGGAAACCGTGAGCGAGGCCCTGGTGATGTACGGCGATGACCGTCTGGTGGAGAACGACGAGCCGCTGAGCGACGACCGCCTCACCCGGATGATCGACAGCCTGTGCGCCTTGGATCCGGCGCCGCAGGAATTGATCCAGGAACTCCGCCTGTTCCGGCGCATCCGCACCATGGACGAGGAAGCCATCGTGGCCCTGGTCGATTCCTTGTTCGAACTGGAAGAAGTACCGTACGCCCTGGTGAACGAGATCAATCTGCACATCGCGCAGATGCCCAGCCAGCAAGACGTCGATGCAGAGGACGTACTGCCCTGGACCGCCTTCAGCTGCGAACCGGGTAACGAACTCTACGGAGCCTGGAACACCACCAACCCGAACGCCTACGGCCCGGTGCCCGATCCCAAGGACGACCTGGTGCTGTTGCAATTGACCCGGGAGAACTGCGATTTCAGCATGCCCGTGTGCGGCACCCTCACTTCGCGGTTCGGATGGCGGGATGGCCGCCCGCACAATGGCGTGGACATCGACCTGGAAGTGTGGGACACGGTATGCGCGGCCTTTCCCGGCGTAGTGCGTTTCGCCGGCACTGCAGGCGGTTTCGGTCGGCTCGTCGTGGTTCGCCACTACAACGGATTGGAGACCTTCTATGCCCACCTGCACCGGTTGAAGGTGAGGCCGGGGGACGAAGTGGAAGCCGGCGACCTGATCGGGCTCGGGGGCAGTAGCGGCCACAGCACAGGAAGCCACCTGCACTTCGAGGTGCGCTTCAAAGGCGTGCCCGTGGATCCGGCCAAGCTGGTGGACGTGGAGAACGGTTCGCTGTTGTGCGACACCCTGGTGCTGCAACGCACGCGTTGGAGCTACGCCGCATACCCGCGCGGGACCCGCTTCCACACCGTGGGAAAAGGTGAACATCTTTACGCCATCGCCGAACAGTACGGCGTGAGCATCGACGACCTGTGCACCTTGAACGGCATTTCACCCCGGTACCGCCTGCGCGCAGGCCAACGGTTGCTGGTGGCCGATCTTGCCATGTACTGATCCTGCTGGCCCTGTGCGTGCAGATGCGCGCTCAACTGGGCGTCACCACCTTCGGTATCCAGTTGAAGCCGGTGATCCCACTGGACTTCTTCGATCCCGTTACCCGCGTGGGCGAAGCACCGCTCCGTGGAGAGTTGCAACTCACCGGTGGCTTCGCGTTCGGCATGCTGGTACGCACTGGTCTCACCAGGAGCATCTCGTTGGAAACAGGCATCAACCAGATCCAGCGGCGCTACGACTTCCGCATCGTGAACGATACGGCGGGCCAGGCCGGTGCTGAAAAGCTGCGCTGGGTGGGGTACGAGATCCCGTTGGTGGGGCTGGTGTACGTGCGCCTCGGCGAACGCACCTGGATGAACAACGCGATCGGGTTCAGCCTGGACATGTATCCGAGCGATGCCACGCGCGACATCATCGACGGCCGCGGGTACCTCTTCCGCAGCAATTGGGCGCAGGCCGGCGTGGTGGGCAACGTGGGGTTCGAGTACCGTACCGTGAAGAGCGGCTACTTCTACCTGGGCGCCACCTTCCACCGCCCCTTCGGCGCCATGGCCGTGGCCGAACTGACCTGGTTCGACGCCAACACCCTGCCCTACGCCGTGCGTGCCGATCTGAACGGTGCCTACCTGACCGTGGACCTGCGCTACTTCTTCTTCGAGAAACCGGACAAGGCACGCGTGTTCCGGGGTAGCGGCACACCCTGACGGAGGGAGCGACCGGATACCTTCGTCGCCGGATCATTCCACACGCCGCATGAAACACGCTACGCTCCTGCTTCTCTCCTTCTCGATCACGTGCCGGGTCCTGGCGCAGGGCGAACTCTGTTCCGGGGCCTGGCTGATCTTCCCAGGGGCGCAAACTTCCGACGGCCCTGCGAGCGGCGAAGGGGCCTCGCAAGCCGACGCCACCAACGCCGATTGGTTCAGCTTCGATCCCACCGAGGCGGGCTACATCACCGTGACCAGTTGCAACGACGGCGCCATCGACAGCCGCGTGCACGTGCACACCGGCGATTGCACAACCCTCAACACATTGGCCAGCGACGATGACGGCTGCCCGTTGGGCTATCCGCCGGGCAATTCGCTCGTGGCCAACGTGCCCGTCGTTCCGGGCAATCTCTACTACATCGAATGGGACGATCGCTGGAGCGACAATGCCTTCAACTGGGAGCTGATCTTCCATACGTGCCCGGTCCCCGTGCCTCCGGACGTCACCGTGACCGATACCAGCGCCACGATCACCTGGGAAACGCTGGCACCGGGCGCGGTATTCACCCTGGAGATCGGCCCGCAAGGGTTCACGCCGGGCACCGGCACGGTGATCACCGGCATTACCGGGGTTGATGGCCCACCGGTAACGGTGAACGGCCTCGTTCCCTTCAGCGACTACGATGTGTACATCGCCAATTCCTGCGCCGGCGATGGCTCGCCCAACATCGGGCCCTGGCCCCTGCACACCGCAGGCAACCCCGATGTTCCGAACGACGATTGTTTCTCCGCCCAACCCCTGGTCTGCGGCGAGATGGTAACGGACAGCACCACCCTCGCCTACGACGATGATGTACCCGGTTGTGTGGTGGACATCAGCGCCCCGGGCGTGTGGTACAGTTTCATCGGGACCGGCGGGGCCATGGTCTTGAGCACCTGCAATGCGGCGGATTTCGACACCAAACTGAACGTGTACACCGGGCCGTGCACGGGGTTGGTATGCGTGGCCGGGAACGACGACGGGGCGTTCTGCGACCTCACGTCCGAGATCACCTTCGTGGCCGACGCGGGCACCACCTATTTCGTCCTGGTGCAAGGGTACAACGGGGCCACGGGCACGTTCTCCCTCACGCTGGATTGCCCCACCTGTGCTGCGCCACAGGATCTCTTCGCCAGCGCGAGCGACACCGAGGCCGATGTCTACTGGACCTCATTGAACAGTGGCAGTGATTTCGTGGTGGAGTACGGGCCCACAGGCTTCACGCCGGGCACCGGCACGGTGATCACCGGAACCACCGACATCGATGGCCCGCCCGCGCACCTGACCGGACTTTCAGCGACCACCGCGTACGATGTGTACGTGAGCGAGGATTGCGGTGTCGGTGGGCCCAGCGCCGTGATAGGGCCGATCACGTTCACCACCCTAACGGATCCGCCACCCACCAATACGTTCTGCAGCAACGCCCTTCCGCTGGCCTGCGGGACCGATGCGACAGGAAACACCTCCACGGCCGTCTTCAGCCCGGGCCCCACATGTGCCGCCGCGAACATCAACACGCCCGGACTTTGGTATGCCTTCGTTGGAACGGGCGACGACGTGACCTTGAGCACCTGCGACCAGGCCGCATACGACACCAAGATCAGCGTGTTCGAAGGGCCTTGTGCGGCCTTGGTGTGCGCGGCGGGGAACGACGACGGCCCGGGATGCGGCGGGAACACCAGCGAAGTGCACTTCCCCACGGTGAACGGTGCGGAGTACCTCGTGCTGGTGCACGGGTACGATGGCGCCACGGGCAGTTTCACCCTGAGCATGGAGTGTGCACCGCCCTGCGCCACACCCGCGCCGAACGATGCCTGCGACGGCGCCCTGGAACTGGAACCCGCCCCCATCGGCCTATGCGACCAGGTCGAAGGGACCAATGTGTGCGCCTACGGCACCCCCGTACCCAACCCTCCTTGCGATCCGTACGCGAACATCGTGGACGTCTGGTACCGATTCAACACCGGCGACCACACGGACCACACCGTACTGCTGAACACTGATGGCGCTCCCTACGTGAACATGGCGGTCTATGTGGCGTGCGACGAACCGGTGTACATCACCTGCGCGACCGAGGTGACCGGCCCGATCGAACTGACCGGCCTGGCCACGAACACGGATCATTACATCCGTGTGTGGAACGGTGGCGGGCCCTTTGCCGGCACCTTCCGGATCTGCGTGGAAACCGACATCGACAACGGGATCATGGAACGTTCCGATGCCGCGCTGCGTGTGCATCCCGTTCCGGCCACCGATCGCGTGTGGATCGACGGCGCACTGCCCGGCGATGCGATCCGTGTACGTGATCCGCAAGGCCGCCTCGTTCGGGTCGGCCCGGCCATGGCAGGAAGCATCGCGATCGAACACCTGGCGCCGGGCACCTACCTGCTGGAGTTGGAGCGGAACGGCACCCGAAAGAGCGCCCGCTTCGTGCGGGAGTGAGGATCAGGGCGCGGGAACGGCGTAGCGCGCCAGTTCCACGAGCATCGCTTCGATCTTCGCGGCCCATTCGCCCTGTGCGGCCTGCTCCACGCCGTGCCGGGTCTCCGCATCGTACCGGTCCTGCATGTCGCGCAATGCCTGCGTCGCCTCGTTCGTCCCGTTCCTGATCGCGTGTTGCGGATCGGCATCCGGCCCGAGCGTGGCCAGCTTCGCGCGCAAAAGGCGCGCCTGCACTTCGCCGATGTCGAAGTGCAGGCGTTCATGCCGCAAGAGGGCATCGTTCCCTCTCCCCTCCCTCTTCACCCACGATGCATCGCGGTTGAACAGGCAATCGACCGTGAACGCAACCGTTCCGTCCGCCGT
>CAZFAW010000045.1:7387-11583 GCA_964517015.1 uncultured Chryseobacterium sp. | reverse complement strand
CATCTTCATCGGCTACTTCACGAGCCAGATCTGATCGATCCCGCGGATCGCTGCGTTCGTTCGCGCTTTTCGGGCGCCCTCTATCTTGCGCCGATCAAGTCCCGATGCGCACGATCCGACCCGCCTTCCTCCTCGCCCTCGCTTTCGCCCTGCCCTTCACTTCCTGTGAGAAGGAGGAAGAAGCGGATCCCGTGTACATCAATGGGGGTGGCGGCGGCGGTACCGGCGGGACGGGTGGGACCGGCGGTACGGGAGGAACGGGCGGCACCGGAGGATCCGGTTCAGGGGCCGTGGACCCGGACGACATCGGCATCGATAGCGAAGCGATCTTCAGCTGCGACGGTGATGGCACCGACTACGTGTGCTACGACAGCACCTCGCTCGTGCAGCAACTGTTCACCACATCGCCCACAAGCATAACCTCCTGCAATTTCACCAACTTCAGCGGCGTCCCTTACGCAGCGCAGATCCAGATGTACGGCTTGGACATCGCCGGGGCCGACGCAACACCGGCAGAGATGGATGCCTTCTTCGCTCCGGGCGAGCGCGATTTCTCGCTGGCCGTCGGTACCACGCCGGGCGCTTTCGTAGCCATCATCGAGGACTCCGGCGACATGTCCACATGGTACCAATCGAACCTGAACACCCAACCCGCGTCCAGCCATTTCACCATCACCGATGCGGAAGGCTGGATGGACGGTTCGATCTACAAGGTGAAGGTGCGTGCTGTGTTCCAATGCCGGATGTGGAGCGTATCCGGCGGCAACAGCATTGATTGTGTGGACGGCATCTTCGTGGGCGACTTCACCAGCGACGCCCTCTGACCTCAATCCCCCGCGTCGCGGAAGAAATCGAGCGTGCTGAGGTCCACGAGGTGCACGTCCGCATAGTAGTGGTGCAGGATGTCGGTGAAGGATGCGCCACTGCGCGCCATGTTCATGGCCCCCTCCTGGCACAGCCCCACACCATGGCCGAAACCGCGACCGGTGAGCACCACATTGCCTTGCTCGGTGCCGATGGAGAAATACGCCGAGTTCAACTTCCAGTCGGTGCGCACTTGTTCCAGGGGGATCAGCGGATCGATGTCGCAGAGGTAGAGGTCGCGGCAGCTGGGTGAATAGCCTGTGAGCACCTCCACGCGCTGCCGATCGGTGGTATCGACATCGAACTTCCGTTGCAGGTACCCGAGCCACTCGTTACGGCCGATGACCCTGCGCCATGCGGCGTGCGGCGCCTTCGTGCAGAACGTGTCCACCGTGGATCGCAGGTAGGGTTCGGGTTTGCTCCAGACGTCCTCCGCATTGAGCGTTTCGCCGCCGCAATTGCTGTGGAAGGTGGCATGGATCAGGCGGATGTTGGCATCGACCACCACCATGCCGTGCGTGGCCTTGGCCGCCTGCAGGATCGTGGGGTCGGTGGCTGCGCCCTTGAACACCTGGCAATGCGTGCCGTCGCACAGCTCGAACCCATCGGCAGCGTGCTTGGTGAGGTTCGCCAACGCGTAAGTGCGGCAGCTCACCGCCTGCAGCTTGTAATACTCCGGATGCTGGTCCTTGCCCGCTTCGCTCATGACCACACCGGCCACATAGTCCTCCAACCGGGCCTGATCGATCAACGTCATGCGCCCGTTCACCACGCGTGCTTCGAGCCAGCCAGGGTAGGTGCGTTCGGCGATCGGGTGGTCCAACGAACGCACACGGAAACCGCCGGCGGCGTTCTTGGGAATGAGGGTGATCCGCTGTGTGGCGGTGAACGCCGTGGACAACGACTTCCCGCTGAGGCCCCCGTTCACCGCTTCGATGCGCAGGCCATCGTTCGCGGCCAGTTCGCCCACTTTGCGGCCATCGACCTGCACCGTGGCGCCGGCCTTGCCGAAGAGCACGATCACGCGCTTCACATCGAGATCGCGGAACAGGCCGATCTGCACCTCCTGCATCTGCGCGCACAGAACGGCCGCTGCAAGGGCGTGCAAGAGCGTAAGCAGTGTGCGCTTGAACATCGCGCGGCGAAAGTACCGGGGTGGTCGCGCAGGGTCAGGCGGTCCGGTGGAGACTTGTCCACATGAGGCGTGCAGCTTTTTCCGACGCCCCAGGCCCGCCGAGCTTTGCGCGCAGGTCGGCCAGTTCGGACACCATGCGGCTGCGCGCCGCCCCGTCGCGCACGATGCGTTCGAGCGCCTGGCGCAGCCGTGGCACGGTGAGCCCGGACTGGATGAGTTCGGGCACCACTTCGCGTTCCATGATCAGGTTCACCAGTGAAATGAACGGCACCTTGACCACGCTCCGTGCAATGGCGACCGAAAGGCCGCCGCCTTTGTAGCACACCACTTCGGGCACCCCGAACAAGGCGGTCTCCAACGTGGCCGTGCCGCTGGTCACCAGCGCGGCCTTCGCCGTGCGCAGCACATCGTAGGTGCGCCCGAAGACCAAGTCGGCCGGGGCATCGCCGATCAAGGGGGCATAGAGCTCGGGCGGGATCGCCGGCGCTGCGGCCACCACCATGCGGTGGTCGGCGAAGGGGCGCGCCGCCTCGACCATCACCGGCAGCATGCGCTGGATCTCCTGCCTGCGGCTGCCGGGCAGCAAGGCGATCACCGGCCGGCCATCGTCTCCGGGCAAAGGCGAGAGCGGTCGCGTGCCTTCATCGGCGATGGCATCGAGCAGGGGATGCCCCACGAAGTCCACCTCCACGCCACGTTCGGCGTACCACTGCTGCTCGAACGGGAGGATCACGAACATGCGGTCCACCGACCGGCGCACCGTTTCCACGCGTCCGGCCTTCCAGGCCCACAACTGCGGGCTGATGTAATAGAACACGGTGATCCCCAGCGCATGCGCATGTTCGGCGATGCGCAGATTGAACCCGGGATAGTCCACCAGCACCACGGCATCGGGTTCCCAGGCCGCGATGTCCTCCTTGCAGAACCGCATGTTCCGCAGGATGGTGCGCAGGTTCATGACCACTTCGGTGAAGCCCATGAAGGCCAGGTCTCGGATGTGCTTCACCACATGCGCGCCCGCCGCGGCCATGCGATCGCCGCCCCATGCGCGCACTTCGATCGCCGGATCGATGGCACGCAACGCCTTGATCAGGTTGGCGCCGTGCAGGTCGCCGCTCGCCTCGCCTGCGATGATGTAGAAGCGCTTCGCCATCACCAGAGCACGACGATCACGATGCCATGGAGGAACATGGACACGAGCACCCCGCGCATGGCCTTCATCCACCCCTTGCGGTCGTACCAGAAGAAAAGCGGCACGTTCGCGATCAATGCGAGGGAAAGCACCTTCGATCGGAACTCGGGCGTACCGAGGAACAGGTCGTTCACGAACCACTCCAGATCGTGCCCGGGGTGGATGCCCTTGACGTAGAGCAGGCCGTAGGCCAGGAAGCCGAACACCGGCGCCACCAGGCCCGTGGCCAGGCCCCAGGCGAGCCGGTCAAAGCGCATGGTCCCACGCATTGATCGCGGAAATGGCACCGTGCGCCGTCATATCGAATTGCACCGGGACCACGCTCACGTACCCGTTGCTCACGGCCCACACATCGGTGTCGTCCCCGTGGTCCTGGTTGCGGAACTCGCCGCGCAACCAGAAATACTCCTTGCCGGTGGGATCGGTGCGCCGTTCGAAATCGTCCTCCCAATTGGCGCGTGCCTGGCGGCAGGCACGGATCCCCTTCAACGGGCCGCGCTCCAGCGTGGGCACGTTCACGTTGAGGCAGAGACCGCCGGGCAGGCCGCGCTCCAGCATGTTCCGCACCACGGAGCGGATCACGGGCCGCACATGTTCGAACGAGGCTTCGATGCCGTGGTCCATGAGGCTGAAACCGACCGAAGGGATCGCCTCCATGGCACCTTCCACCGCAGCGCTCATGGTACCACTGTAGAGCACGTTGATGCTGATGTTGCTGCCGTGGTTCACGCCGCTCACCAACAGGTCCGGTTTGCGCCCTTCCAAGAGGCGGTAGATGGCCAGCTTCACGCAATCCACCGGTGTACCGCTGCATTTCCAGGCTTCCACACCTTCCATCAGGAATGCCTTTTCCAGCCGCAGGTAATGGTGCACGGTGATCGCGTGGCCCATGGCGCTCTGCGGTTTGTCCGGCGCCACCACCAGCACCCGGCCGAAGGCCTTCATTTCCTCGGCCAGCACACGAATGCCCGGGGCGAAGATGCCGTCGTCGTTGGTGACCAGGAT
>CAZFAW010000045.1:0-7287 GCA_964517015.1 uncultured Chryseobacterium sp. | reverse complement strand
GGCGAGCACGCATGAAGAACGCGATCCACCCCGCCGGAGCCGCGAAGCCCCTGGCGCCGTATTCCCCCGCCATCGAAGTGAACGGCATCGTCTTCCTGAGCGGCCAGATCGCCCTCGTCGGCGATACCGGCGCACTGCGCATGGGTACGATCGCCGAGGAGACGCAGCAGGTGATGGAGAACATCGGTGTGCTGCTGCGGGCCGCAGGCCTCGGCTACGAGCACCTGGTGAAGTGTACGATCTTCTTGAGCGACATGGCGCACTATGGCGCGGTGAACGAGGTGTACGGTTCCTATTTCACCGGGGCGCCGCCGGCGCGCGAAGCCGTGGCCGTTAAGGGTCTGCCGCGTGGGGTGAACGTGGAGATCAGCGGTGTGGCGGTGCGCTGAGCTCAGCCCATGCGCTTCAGCTGCGTGCCGTAGATCGCGGTGAACACCACCGCCAGCAACGGACCGAAGAAGCCCATGTACTTGAACGGCAGCACCAGGTGCGGCAGGAAGATGCCACCGAGTTGCGCAAGGGCATACGTGTAGAACCCGGAACGGCGGCCCTTCCACATGCCCAGCACCCCGATGAAGCGGACCGCGGTGCGCAGCAGCAACAACCCGCAGAGCAGCGCCCCGCTGTTGTAGATCAGTTCCAGCATGTCCGGCATGGTGGCCGCCTCCTCCGCGCTCATGGTGGAGAGATAGGGACCGATGGCCTCGTTGGCCTTCGACACGAACTCCTCGTAGGGAATGCTGCGCACACCGGCCATGGCCAGCAGGCCAAGGCCATAGATCAACAGAAAGAGCCCCGTATTCGCGAAGCTGACCACGCCCAGGGCGGAGATCACGCCCGGGCGTTCGGTATTGCCCATTTGATCGGGCAGGAAGGAGGTCTGTGCCATGGATGGGAACGGTTGGGTGTTCAGCGCAGGTTCTTCAGGTTCAACGCGAAGAGGATGACGACGACCAGGCCCAGCACATTGAGCCAGGCCACGATACCGAAGGAGCCGGGATCGGCGCCGAAGTAGTACACCGGTGCCAGCACGCCGAGGATGGTAGCCACCAGATGGAGCCAGAACCCGCTCGCTCGCTTCGACCAGAGCAGTGCAACGCCCAGCGCCCCCACCACGAAGAGCACGAGGGAGGTCATGGCATAGGGCCGCCCGCTATGGATCGCGTTCATGGCGCCGCGCCGGGCCGCTTCCAAGGTCTTCTGCGCGGAGCGGTCGTCGCCCAGCAACGTGGAGGCTTCCTTCATCTTCTGTTCCACCACCAGGGCCACCTTGCCGGTGTCGCTGGTGCCCATGGCGCGGTATGCCGCGGACATCAGTCCCACCACGGCGATGGCCGCACCCAGCAAGCACGCGAAAGCGAGCAAGCGCGGGCGTGCCGCCGAAGCGGGAGCGGGTGGAGCATTCTCGGCCATGGAACGAACGGCGCCAAAGTAGCAGCCTTCCCCCTGCGCGCCACGCGTTCGTTGTGGAACGCCGTAGCCGTTCCGCCGATCCCCCAACGGCTACCTTCGCCGCCCATCCATTCCCCTTTCATGAGCTACGACGTCATTGTTCTCGGCAGCGGCCCCGGTGGATACGTTGCCGCCATCCGCGCCAGCCAGCTCGGTCTGAAGACCGCCATCGTGGAGAAGGAGGCCATCGGAGGCATCTGCCTGAACTGGGGCTGCATTCCCACCAAAGCCCTCCTGAAGAGCGCGCAGGTGTTCGAGTACATCCACCACGCCAAGGACTACGGCATCGTGGCCGGCGCACCCAAGGCCGACTTCCCCGCCGTGGTGAAGCGCAGCCGCGAGGTGGCGGACAGCAACAGCAAGGGCGTGCAGTTCCTGATGAAGAAGAACAAGATCGATGTGGTGATGGGGACCGGCACCTTGCTGCCGGGCCGCAAGCTGAAGGTGACCGGTGCCGACGGGAAGGAACAGACCCTCGAAGCGAAGCACATCATCGTGGCCACGGGTGCCCGCAGCCGCGTGCTGCCCAACCTGCCGCAGGACGGCAGGAAGATCATCGGGTACCGCGAGGCCATGGTGCTTCCTGAACAACCCAAGAGCATGGTGGTGGTGGGCAGCGGAGCGATCGGCAGTGAGTTCGCCTACTTCTACAACGCCCTGGGCACCAAGGTGACCCTGGTGGAGTTCCTGCCCAACATCGTTCCGGTGGAGGACGAGGAGGTGAGCAAACAGTTGGAGCGCAGCTTCAAGAAACAGGGCATGGAGGTGCTCACCGCAAGCGAAGTGACCGCGGTGGACACGAAAGGCAAGGGCTGCGTAGTGACGATCAAGACCCCGAAGGGCGAGCAGAAGGTGGAATGCGACATCGTGCTGAGCGCCGTGGGCATCGCTGCCAACATCGAGAACATCGGGCTCGAGGCCGTGGGCATCGTCACGGACAAGGGCAGGATCAAGACCAACGAGTTCTACGCCACCAACATGCCCGGCTACTACGCCATCGGCGATGTGACCCCGGGCCAGGCCCTGGCGCACGTGGCCAGTGCGGAAGGCATCATCTGCGTGGAGAAGATCGCCGGGCACAACCCCCAGCCACTGGATTACGGCAACATTCCCGGGTGCACCTATTGCTCGCCGGAAGTGGCCAGTGTGGGCATGACCGAAAAGGCCTGCAAGGAGAAGGGGTTGGAGATCAAAGTGGGCAAATTCCCCTACAGTGCCAGTGGCAAGGCCAAGGCGGCCGGCGCCACCGACGGCTTCGTGAAGCTGATCTTCGACGCCAAGTACGGCGAACTGCTCGGCGCGCACATGATCGGCTACAACGTCACGGAGATGATCGCCGAATGCGTGAGCATTCGCAAGCTGGAGACCACCGGGCACGAGATCATCAAAACGGTGCACCCGCACCCCACCATGAGCGAGGCGATCATGGAGGCGGCGGCGGCGGCCTACGGCGAGGTGATCCACCTGTGAGCACGCGTAAGGCACCGCAACCCGCGTCGCCGCCCGAACGATCCAACGAACGTTCGGCCCTCCACCCTCCTTCCTTGCCCGCATGTGCGGCATAGCCGGATCGTTCCGCATGTCCGCCGGTAGCGACCTGCCGGAGGATGTGCTCGTGCGGGCGCTGCGGGGCATGGCGCACCGCGGCCCGGACGATGAGGGGTGGTCGCTCGAGGGCCGGGCCGCGCTCGGCCAACGACGCCTGAGCATCATCGATACCTCCGCTGCGGGGCACCAGCCGTTGGTGGACCTGGGCGGGCGCTACAGCATCGTGTTCAACGGCGAAGCCTTCAACTACCGCGAACTGCGTGCGGAGCTCGAGGCCCAGGGGCACCGCTTCCACAGCCACACAGATACCGAGGTGGCGCTGCGGCTCTACATCCTGAAGGGAGAAGCCTTCCTGGACGACCTGAACGGGTTCTTCGGGCTGGCCATCCACGACCGGGAGAAGGACGAACTGTTCGTGGCGCGCGACCGCTTCGGCGTGAAACCGGTTTGGTGGTGCGAAGCCGGAGGGCGTTTCCACTTCGCGAGCGAACTGCGCGCGCTCTTCTCCTTGGGTGCGCCGCATGCGGTGGACCGCCATTCGCTGTTGCAGTACTTCACCTACCATTTCGTGCCGGCACCGCATGCGATCGTGAGCGGCGTGCAGAAACTGCGCCCCGGGCATTGCCTCCGGGTCACCGCCACGGGCGTGAAGGAACGCGCATGGTACGATGTGGCACGGTCCGCCGCCGCCACCCCTGCCGCACCGGACCCCGTGGCCCGTGTGCGCGAACTGATGGACGATGCCGTGCGTGCGCGTCTGGTGAGCGACGTGCCGGTGGGCACCTTCCTGAGCGGCGGCCTCGACTCCTCCATCGTGAGCGCGATCGCGCGGCGCCACAAACAAGACCTGCACACCTTCTCGATCGGGTATGCCGATGATCCGTTCTTCGACGAGAGCGCTCACGCGGAGGAGGTGGCCCGGCACATCGGATCGCACCACCACACCTTCCGGCTCACACGCGAGGAACTGGCCGAGAACTACGTGCGCCTGCTCGATGCCACCGACGAGCCGTTCGCCGACAGCAGCGCGTTGCCTTCCTACATGCTGTGCGAGCGCACACGGAAGCACGTGACCGTGGCCCTGAGCGGCGACGGATCGGACGAGGTGTTCGGCGGATACTCCAAGCACCAGGCGGAGCTGCGCCTGCGCGCGCCCGGAGCGGCCGAACGCGCCGTGATCGCGCTGGCGCCGCTCTGGCGCACAATGCCGCGCTCGCGCAACAACCGCTTGGCGAACACCTTCCGCAAGCTCGATCGCTTCGCCGGGATCGCCCACGCCCCGGAAGAGCACCGCTGGCTGAAGCTGGCCAGTTTCGACCAGGAAGGCGATGCGGAGCGTCTGGTTCCGCATGCGGCCCCGGCCCAGGAGATCGATCGGCGCGCGCGGTCCATGGCCGAAGGGCTGCAGCGCATGAACGGCCTCAATGGCGTGCTCCTGGCCGATGTGCTCACCACATTGCCCAACGACATGCTGCACAAGGTGGACCTGACCAGCATGGCGCATTCGCTGGAGGTGCGCACCCCTTTCCTGGACCGGCGCGTGGTGGAATTCGCCTTCTCCCTGCCGGCCGAGCGACGCTTCCGCAAGGGCTCCGGCAAATACCTGCTGCGCGAAGCCTTCGGCGAACTCTTGCCGCCCTCGATCCTCGCACGCAGCAAGAAGGGCTTCGAGGTGCCCCTGCTCGCCATGATGCGCGGGCCTGTCGCGGGCCTGTTGCACGACCTCTGCCGCGCGGACCAGGTGGAAGCCGCGGGGCTGGACCCTTCGGCCGTCAAGGCCGTGCTGGCGCGCCTGCGCTCCGACCGCCCCGATGGCGCACAAGCAACCGCGCACGCCCTGGCCGTCTACCTTTCATGGTGGAAAACGCACGGCCAACCCGCGCCGTCCGCCGCCTGAGCCCCGGGTAGCTTCGCCCGCCCTCCCATGCCGCGCGTACTCCGCATCATCAACCGCTTCAACCTGGGCGGCCCCACGCACAACGCGGCCTACCTGAGCCGATACCTGCCTTCCGAGTTCGAAACGTTGCTCGTGGGCGGCCAATGGGACGAGACGGAGGAAGGGTCGCAGCACATCCTGGACGCGATCGGGGTGCGGCCGCTGGTGCTCCCCGAAATGCGGCGCGACATCGCCCCGTGGCGCGATCGCGATGCCTACCGGCGGATCAAGCAGCTGATCCGCGAGTTCAAGCCCGATATCGTACACACCCATGCCGCCAAGGCCGGGGCCGTGGGCCGGATGGCCGCCGCGCAACTGAAGGTGCCGGTGATCGTGCACACCTTCCACGGCCACGTGTTCCACAGCTATTTCGGCCCCGCGAAGACGGCCGTGTACAAGGGCATCGAACGGTACCTGGCCCGCAAGAGCACCCGCATCATCGCCATAAGCGAGAAACAGCGCAGCGAACTGGTGCACGAACACCGCATTGCGCCCGCAGAAAAGGTGAGCGTGGTGCCCCTGGGGTTCGACCTGAGCCGCTTCCAGGAAGAAGTGTCGCGCAAGCGCGCGCTCTTCCGCCGCATGTACAACGTTGCCGACGACGAAGTGGCGATCGGGATCATCGGCCGCCTGGTGCCGGTGAAGAACCACGACCTCTTCCTGCGGGCATTGAAGGCGGTGAGCGAACGGAGCACCCGTGCCGTGCGCGCCTTCATCGTAGGCGACGGAGAGGAACGCGCCCGCCTGGAACAACGCGTGGCCGAACTGGGCCTGCGGGCCGTGGCCGCGCCCGCGCTGAACGGGGCCGGTTTCCTCGCCAACCCCGGCCGGCCGTTGGAGAAGGCCACGCTCACCTTCACCAGTTGGCTCAAGGAAATGGACATCGTGAACGCCGGGTTGGACGTGGTGGTCCTGACCAGCCTGAACGAAGGGACACCGGTAAGCCTGATCGAGGCGCAGGCCGCCAACCGGCCCGTGGTGAGCACCGCCGTGGGTGGCATCGAGAACGTGGTGTTGCCCGGCCGCACCGCGTTGTTGAGCCCCTCCGGGGACCTGGAGGCCCTGGCCACCAACCTGCTCCGGTTGATCGAGGACGATGCATTGCGCGCCCGCATGGGCACCGACGGCTGGGCCCACGTGCGCGAGCGCTACCATTATACACGCCTGGTGAACGATATGGCCGCGCTCTACCGCTCTCTGCTCCCCTGAAGCCCTCTGACCTACACGATTACTTTTGCCCGAATTCCTGAACGCATGGTGAAGAACAAGGTCCTGTGGGTGGCGCTCGTGGCGCTGGTATCCGGTTGCACCATCAACCGCGACATCATGTTCAAGACCCCGACGGACTACCAGTTCAGCACCATGCCCGATTCGCTGGACCCGCAGTTCCGGATCCAGGCCAACGACTACCTGGAATTCAGGCTCTTCGCCAACGATGGGTTCAAGATGATCGACATCGTGAGCGAGGAGGCCACCAGCGCACGCAACATCCAGCGCAGCACCTTCCGCTACCTGGTGGAATGGGACGGCCAGGTGAAACTGCCCCTGATCGGCCGCCAACCGCTCGCCGGCATGACCATGCGCGAAGCGGAGACCTTCCTGGAAGGCATCTATGTGCGCTTCTACAATCGCCCGTTCGTGCAACTGGCGATCACCAACCGGCGTGTGATCGTATTTCCCGGTGGCGGCGGCGATGCGCGCGTGGTGGGCCTGGACAACAACAGCACCACCCTGCTTGAGGTGATCGCCCAGGCCGGCGGGGTGGCCAAACGCGGCAACTCCTCCCATGTAAAGCTCTTCCGCAAGGTCAACGGGCAACGGAAGGTCTTCGAGTTCGACCTCTCCGACATCGAAGGGCTGAAATACGGCGACCTGGTGATGCAGGGCGACGATGTGGTGTATGTGCAACCCAATCCGGAACTCGCGCGCGAGGTGTTGAACGACATCACCCCGCTGATCACCCTGCTGACCACCACCCTGCTGGTCATCGGCATCGTGAAGGGCTTCTCGAACTGACCGGACCATGCTGAGCGAGGACATCAGCGGTGGCAAGGTCGGGCTGGACAGTTACCGGGAACGGATCACGAACTTCAGCAACGAGTTCGACCTCGGACTGTTCCTCTATATCCTGAAGCGATCGCTGGTCTGGATCGCCACCTGCATCCTGTTGAGCCTCTCGGCGGCATGGATCTACCTGCGGTACACCGCTCCCACCTATGAGAGCAAGGCCATCATGCAGCTGGCCGAGAAGAACACCGCCACCAAGGTGCTGCAGGTGAAGGAGTTCAACGACGACGACAACAACCTGCTCGCCGACGTGGAACTGATGCGATCGAAGTACTTCATCGGCA
>CAZFAW010000044.1:3810-11598 GCA_964517015.1 uncultured Chryseobacterium sp. | reverse complement strand
GATCGTGGCGATCTGGGCATCGATCAGGGGTTCACTGAGGAAAATGAAAGGTGCCACCGTGCTGATGGTGCCCGGGATCCCGCTCACCACATAGGTGCCGGGGTCGCCGCCGCTGATCACGAAGCTTACGGTGTACGTATGGTATTGTTCGTCGCACACGAGCAGGGTGTCGCTCACTTGCACCCCGTCCACCACGGTCACCTTGACCAGGGCTTGGTCGGCCCCGCAACCGGGCACGGTGACGACGTAGGCGAAGTCGTAGTCGTCCGGCAACAGGCCCGTGGTGTTCAAGGTACCTGCCGTCAGCGCACCGGTGCCATCCAGATCGGACCAGCTTCCTCCGGCATCCGGGGTGCCACCGAGCCCTGGGAACAGATCCAAAGCCGTCACGGTATCGCACGCCAACAAGAGGCCATCGCTTCCCGCATCGGGAGGATCGTTCACCACCACTGTCACGGTAGCGGAACTGTCCGGGCAGGGGCTGATGCCGGGGATGAGATAGGTGTATGTTCCGGGCAGGCTCACACCGGGTTCGAACACCCCGCTTGGATACGCATTGTTGTTGGGATCGGTCCAGGATCCACCGGAAGCCGGATCCCCTGCGAGAAGGGCGAACAACGGCATTGTGTTGCCCGTGGAGCAGAGTGCGGCCGTACTATCGGCACCGGGATCGGGGTACGCGGTGGTGGTCACCAGCACGGTTGCAGACACATCACCGCACCCGGGATCGTTTATGGTATAGGTGAACGGGAACGGGGAGCCTTCCGGCAACAGGGAGGCGTTCAGGATGGAATCGACCTGGGCGCCGGTACCCAGATCATCGCTCCAGGTTCCGCCGCTGTCGGGATCACCACCCAAGCCTTGGAACAAGTTGTAGTCGGTGATGCCGCCGCAGATCGTCACGGTGCTGTCGTTGCCCGCACTGGCGCCGGCTCCGACATCCACCGTCACCACGGTCGAGTCGCTTTCGCACGGTGCTGTACCGGCCACCCGATATTGGAAGTGGTACGTTCCGTTGGTTACGAGCGTGGCATTGAAACAGGTGCCGAACAGGGCGCCTGTGCCATCGAGGTCCTGCCAAACCCCGCCGGCATCCGGAGTACCTGTCAAGCCGGTCACAAGGTCGACGCAGGATTCGGTGATGCATGCGCTGAGCGTGATCCCCGTACCGGGGTCGGGGGCGGTGCTCACGTCCACGAACAGGAGCGCCGTGTCGTTCTCGCATCCCGGAAGCCCCGTTACGATGTACTCGTATTCGCCACTATCATCCACTGCGGGATCGAACGAGGGGCCATGCAAGCTGCCGTCGGGCGCGTACCAGGTGCCACCTCCCTGCGGCGCCCCTCCCAACAGGGGGAGCATCTGGAAGGAGGCTTCGTCGGTGCATGCTGCGATCGCGCCTCCCGTACCGGCGTTCGCGGCCGCATTTTCCGTCACGTTCACAATGGCAACCGCATTGGAACATCCCAGCGTTCCCTGAACCACGTATCGGTAGATACCCGAAGCATCAACCGCAGGGTTGTAGATGTTGTCGGTGGGGATGAGCGACGGACCGAAGAACCAGCTGCCGCCGGGATCCGGGGTGCCGCCAAGGGAAGCGGCCAGCAGCACCGGATCATCGTTGGAACAGATCGTCAAGGTGCCGTCCGAACCGGCGTTCGGCGCAGGGGTCACCCCGATGGTGAGGTATGCCGTGTCGGCGGCACAACTGCCGATCGCGGGCACGACATACACGTAGACCCCGGGGTCGTCGCTTGCCGGATCGAACACCGCCGGCGTGAACGGCACCAAACTCGGGTCGAACCACTGACCGCCAGCATCGCCATTGATCGGCGTGCCCAGGTTGATCTGGCTGGAATTGCTGCAGAGCTGCAACGAGCCGTTGTCGCCGGCGCTCGGTCCGTTCAAAACGTTCACCGTTACAACGGCTGAATCGCGAAGGCAGTCGGCAGAGGCCGAGAGGATGTATATGAACTCCCATGTGGTACCCGCTGCCACCTGTGTGGCATCGAACGCACCATCGTCCAGCGCTCCGGAATTGTCGGCATCGATCCAATTTCCTCCGGATTGCGGCGTCCCTCCCAACGCTGCGAACAGGTCCACCTCGTCTTCGCTGTCGCAAACGTCGATGGTCGCATCCTGGCCGGCATCGAGCGCGTTGGTGATGTTCAACGTGACCGTGGCATTGTTGTCCGAACACGGCGACATACCGGGGACCGTGTACGTGAACTGGTAGGATCCCGGCGGCACACCGGTGGCATCGAGTACGCCACCGCTCAACACGCCCGCACCATCATCGTTGCTCCAGGTCCCACCGGCATCGGGTGAACCACCCAGCCCGAGTGAAAGGTCGATCGAGGGGTCGTCCACACAGGCCGCCACGGTGCCGTTCGTACCGGCATTGGCAGCAGGCACAAGCGTGACTTGCACGCTGCTCGTGGCATCGGAGCATGGGGCGGAGCCGGTCACGTTGTATATGTACGTACCCGAGGCATCCACGTCAGGGTCGAAGATCCCCAGGTGCGGCCCGCCGGGACCTGTCCAGGATCCCCCGGCATCCGGTGTTCCCGCGAGCAGGTCGATCAAGGGGAATGGTGCGGTATCGTCGCAAACGGGGACCGCCGTACTGATCCCCGCATCCGGTGCGGTGTTCTCGAGGATCGTCACGGCCGCGCTCGCGCTCGGACAGGGGCTCAGCCCCGCCACGGTGTACGTGTAAATGCCCGGTGCACTGCTGCCGGGCACATAGGTGCCTGGGAACGCCCCGCCGGGTCCGACCCAGGAGCCGCCCACATCGGGTGTACCGAGCAACTCGTCGATCAGTTGGAAGGGGAGTTCATCACTGCAAACGCTAAGAACGTTCGGCGACCCTGCATCGGGCAGGGCGTTCTCGATCACCGTGACCGTCGCCGCATCGTTCGCACAGGGCGCGCTGCCGGTGATCGTGTAGGTGTAGACGCCCGGATCACTGACCCCGGGTATGTAGATCCCGTTGTGGGTGACGTTCGACGGGTCCTTCCATGTTCCCCCGCCTCCGGGCGTCCCGTTCAATTCGTCGAAGAGAGCGAACGGGGCATCGTCGCTGCACACGGTGATGGTACCGTTGGAACCGGCATCGGGCTGATCGTTCACCACCACCGTCACCGTGGCGATGTCGGAGGTGCACGGTGCCACGCCGGCGACCGTATAGGTGTAAACACCCTCCGGGTCCACCCCTGGAACGAAGATGCTCGGATGGGCTCCGTTCACGTTCGACCACGTACCTCCAGTCTGCGGGCCTCCGGTCAGTTGGGCAAATAGGTTGATGGCGCCGCTGGTGTTGCACAGCGTCACGCTCCCATCGACACCTGCGTAGGGAGCCGTGTTCACCGTGACCGTGACCGTCGCAGACGCGGCCGAGCAGGGCGCAGTGCCCGACACCGTGTAGGTGTAGGTTCCCGGGGCCGTGGTGCCCGGGATGAATATCCCGCTGCTGCCACCGGGGCCCGTCCAACTTCCGCCGGGCTGCGGCGTGCCGCCCAGCTTGTCGAACAACGCGAACGCGATCTGGTTGGAACATACGATCACGTTCGCACTGGTCCCTGCGTTCGGCGGCGCGGTCACCGTAACACAGACCGTGGATGTCGCATTGGTGCAGGGTGTCACACCGGCAACGGTGTAGGTGTAGCAGCCCGCTGTGCTCGTTCCGGGAATGAAGATCCCGCTATGCGCATTGCCCCCGAACGTCCACACCCCGGTGGGATCGGGCGTGCCGTTCAGTTGGGTGAACAGGTTCACGGCCCCGCCGTTCGCACACAGCGTAACGGAGGCGCTCGTTCCAGCGTCCGGTGCCTCGTTCTCGAACACGGTAACGGTACTTTGTGCGGCCGCGCAAGGCGTAAGTCCATTCACCGTATAGGTATATACCCCGGCCGAATCGGTGGACGGGATGTACACTCCGCTGAACGCACCGCCCGGACCGGTCCAGGACCCGCCCCCGTTCTCCCCCACCAGGAAATCCGACAACACCTCCGGCGCACCGTCGGAACAAACGGTCAACGACGCGTTGCCCCCTGCTTCAGGCGCCGTGTTCACCGTGATGCACAAAGTGGCCACGGCCGGCACGCAAGGACTGTTGGCCGAAACGGTGTAGGTGTAACAACCGGGCGGATCGAAGCCCGGCACGAAGACCGCGCTGTGCACCTGTCCGAGCGGGTTGGTCCAAATACCCGTTGTCGCTGGCGTACCGAGCAATTGCGAGGTCATGTTCACCGCGCTCCCGTTGGAGCAGACCGAGATCGCGTTGCTGGTCCCGGCATTGGGCGCCGGAACTTCGGTCACCGTGACCGTGGCCTGATCGGCCCCGCAAGGAGGCGTGCCGGATCTGGTATACGTGTACACCCCGGACACATCCGTCAACGGGTTGTAGATGTTCGAGTGCGGCCCGCCAAAGGACCAATTTCCGCCCGACTGCGCCCCGGTACCCAATAGCGTGAACATGTTCACGCCCGGCTGGTTGCTGCAAATGCTCAATACCGCATCGGTCCCGGCGTTCGGTGGTGCGATCACGGTCACCGTGGCCAACGATGAATCCGCCGCACAAGAGAGGGTTCCGGTGAGCTTGTACTTGAAATGGTACACGTCAGGTGGTACCAGCGTGGCATTGAAGAAATTCCCTGATACCGCGCCGGTCGCATCGAGATCGATCCACACCCCACCGGTTTGCGCGCCACCGCCGATGCAGGAGAAGAGGTTCAGGTGATCCTCATCTCCGCAGACCGTGCTGGTGCCATCGCTACCTGCGTTCAGCTGGGAAACGATCACCACGTGCACTTCGGCTTCGTCGCCACCGCAGGGGCCACCTCCTCCCAGGTGGTACGTGAATTCGTACGTGCCGGGTGGCATGCCCGTTGGGTTGAAGAAGCTTCCGCTCAGCTGGCCGGTACCATCGTCGTCGGACCAACTGCCTCCGGCATCGTACGCGGGACCCAGTCCCGTGAAGAGATCGATCACCCCCGACCCCTCACAAATGGTGATGGTCCCGTCCTGACCGGCATACGGTGCGGCGTTCTCGATCACGGTCACGGAGGCTTGATCGTTCGTGCACGGCGGCACCCCTTGAACGGTGTACGTGTAGATGCCGGCGGACATGGTTGCCGGATCGTAGGTGCCCGTAGTCGGGCTCGGGCCGCTCCATGCGCCTCCGGGCATCGGAGAGCCGCCCAGTTCATTGAACAACTGGAACGGCGGGTCGGTGGAACAGAGTTGTTCCATGCCGTTCGCACCCGCATCCGGTTGTAGGTTCTCGCTCACCGTCAAGGTTGCGGATGCATCCACGCACGGCGCGGCACCATCCACGGTGTAGGTATACACGCCGGGGACCATGGTGGCCGGGTTGTAGGTACCAGTGGTCGGGCTCGGGCCTGTCCAGGCACCACCCGCATCGGGTGAACCGCCCAACGAATCGAGCATGGCCAGCGGTGTACCGCTGCTGCAAATGCTCAATGTGCCGCTCGATCCTGCATCCGGGGCCGTGTTCACCACCACGGTCACGAACGAAGTATCGTTCACACATGGGGCAAGCCCCGGCACGATGTACTTGTACACGCCTGGCGTGCTTGTTCCCGGAACGAAGGGGTTCGTGAACGGCGCATTCGCCGGGTTGAGCCACGAACCGGTTGCGTTCGGGCTTCCGGTAAGCACCGAGAACAAGTTGAAGGACCCATCGGTGCTGCATTTGGTCACCGTTACGTTGTTACCCGCATTGGGTGCCGGGTTCTCCGTGACCAACACCGTGGCGGAAGCATCCGGGCAGGGTGCCTGCCCTGTAACGACGTAGGTGTACACCCCGGTCATGTGGTTCACGTTCGCGGGGTTGTACACGCCAGCGAATGCGATCCCGTTGGGCTTGATCCAAGTGCCCCCGGTATTGGGCGTACCCCCCAAGTGGTTGAACAGGGTCTCCGGCGGATCGGTACTGCACAAGGTGACCGATCCATTGGTGCCCGCATCCGGAGCGGTTCGAACGGTCACGGTCACGGTGGCCACATCGTTCGCACATGGCGCAGTGGCCAGTACGGTATAGGTCCAGACCCCTCCGGGATCGGTGCCCGGCACGAACGTCGCGTTGTGCGTTGCTCCGCCCGGTGCGGTCCACGTGCCACCGGCGTCCGGAGTGCCCGTGAGCTTGGAGAACAGATCGAACGAGGCATCGATGCTGCAGACGGTGACCGTTCCGTTCCCCCCCGCGTTGGGCGGTGCGATCACGCTCACCGTGACCGTGGCGCTCGCGTTCGCACAAGGCGCCAGACCCGCCACCGTATAGGTATACACACCCGGCAGACTGACACCGGGATCGAACACACCGCCCGTGAGCACACTGGGACCGCTCCATGTACCGCCGGCGTTCGGGGACCCCCCGAGTTGGTTGAAGAGGTTCACGTTGGCGGCATCGGCGCACACGACCAACGAACCGCTCGTTCCCGCATTGGGTGCATTGTTCACCGTCACCGTGACGGTGGCCACATCGTCAACGCAGGGCGCTTGCCCGGGAACGGTGTACACATACGTACCGGGTGTGCTGACCCCTGGATCGAACGTGCCGGAGTGCGCTCCCCCACCTGGTGCGGCCCAGGTGCCATTGCCATCCGGCGATCCGCCCAGCACCGTGATCAACTGCACGTTCGCATCGGTCGAACAAAGTGTGATGGACCCGTTGGTGCCGGCGTTCGGTGCCTGACGCACGGTGACGTTCAGCACCGCGGTCTTTGTCGTGCACGGTGCCGTCCCGGTCAACGTGTACGTGTAGGCGCCGCTTTGGTCCACGGCGGGGTTGAAGTTCGGCCCGTGCGCCCCCAAGGGTCCGGTCCATGTGCCTCCCGCCACCGGGCTGCCCAACAACTGGCCGATCATCGGGAAACTTGCCGCATCGCTGCAGACCGTGATGCTGTTCGTGAGCCCGGGATTCGGAGCGGTGGTCTGCGAAACGGTCACCGTGGCGTTCGCATTCACACAGGGTGGTACGGCGTTCACCGTGTAGGTGTATACACCCGCCACGCTGGTGCCGGGTGTGAACGTGTTGCTGACCGGAGCACCCGAAAGGGTCCAAGCCCCGCCCGCATCGGGTGAACCGCCCAACAATGCGAACAGGGAGAAGGGAGCGGCATCACTGCATATGCTGGTACTGGCATTGATGCCGGCATCGGGCTGGGTGTTCTCCGTTACCGTAACCGTTGCGGTCGCGTTCGCACACGGCGCCGTACCGGGCACGGTGTACGTGTACACGCCCGGGCCATCGGTGGCCGGGTCGTATGTCCCGTCATGGGCTCCACCTGGGCCCACCCACGTGCCGCCGGCATCGGGGGTGCCGCCCAAGCTGCTGATCAAGGCCACTTCGGCTCCCGTCTCGCACACGCTCAACGTGCCGTTGCTCCCGGCGTCGGGAGCCACGATGCGGGTGATCGCCAGGGTGGCCGAAGAATCCGGGCAGGATCCCGTACCGGCAACCGTATAGGTGTACACGCCACCGGGATCGCTGGCCGGGTTGAAGGTGGAGGAGTGCGCCCCGCCCGGGCCGGCCCAGGTACCGCCCGCATCAGGGCTGCCGCCCAACGAAGCATTCATGCTAAAGGCTGTTGCGGCACTGCACACGGTCAGCGCTGCGCTCGTTCCCGCACTGGGACCGGTGGTCACTTGGGCCACCCAGCCCGCCTGTGTGATGGCCAGGTCGCTCGTCCAGACGAACGTGAGACACCCCGAGGGGTTGGTGGCGGTGTAGGTGCCGTTCAGGGGTATCAGGCCGCTCCCGGT
>CAZFAW010000044.1:2553-3710 GCA_964517015.1 uncultured Chryseobacterium sp. | reverse complement strand
CCGTCGCTGTAGTTCTTCAAGTTCGTGGTGGTGATGTCGTAGCTGTACCCGAATTGGAAGGTCTGCTTGAGCCACAATCCCAGCATGAGGCTCATCGCATCCTTGGTCCGGTAGGTGGCGCCCAGCCAGAAATTCTCCCGGTACCGGAGGATCGCCGTCAGGTCGATCTTGGCGGGAACGGGGTCCACGTATTTCACCAGGATGGATGGCTCCAGTCGGAGATCATCGGCGAAGTCCCAGCGATAGCCTCCCATCGCGTAATAATGGGTCGACAATTCGCTAAGGCTGTTCTCCTGGTCGTAGAAGTAGATCTTGCTCTTCACCAGTTGGGGCGCTGCGAAACCGGCCCACCAACTACGGTGGTAGGCCATGATCCCGAACGTCGCGTCGGGCACCAGATCGCCACGCAATTGATCGTCGATCACCGGATCGCTGCCATCGTGGAATTGGATCTTGCTGCCATCGACGAGGAATTGCAGCATGCCCAGTGACACGGACATCGAAAGGCGCACGTCGCCGGTCAAGTTCAGGTGATAGGCGTAGCTGGCCTGGAAGCCCGTGCGCCGCGTGGGGCCCACATGATCGGTGAAGAGCAACGCGCCCACGCCCATCTTGCGCCCCAACGGCGTGGTGCCGCTGAGGGTGAACGTGCGTGGCGAATCGGTGATGCCGACCCACTGGTAGCGGTGCCCCGTGCGCAGTTCGAACCAAGGCCTTGTACCAGCGACCGCCGGGTTGTACACATAGTCGTTGAACGCGTACTGGCTGAGCTGTGGGAGCTGCTGGGCGGACAGTGCGTGCACCATCAGCGCGGAAGGGAGCAGAAGGATCTTGCGGATCATGGCGGAGATGGTTTAGCGGAGCACGGTGAGGGGTCCGGTGTACGGTTCGGGGAAATCGGGGTCGTTCAACTTCACCACGTAGTAGTAGGTGCCCACCGGCACGTAGCCACCCTTGTACGTGCCGTCCCATGGAGTACCATAGCCCACACTGCTGAAGAGCAGTTCGCCCCAGCGGTTGTAGATCTCCACCTCGCACGCGGGGAACAGGTCGATGAAGTCGATCTGCCACGTGTCGTTCCAGCCATCGCCGTTGGGTGTGAACCCACTGGGGATCACCACATCCGGCACCACTTCCACGAACACCGAATCGAGCGC
>CAZFAW010000044.1:0-2453 GCA_964517015.1 uncultured Chryseobacterium sp. | reverse complement strand
TGATCGGTCGCACTGCACGGCGGGTCGCTGGCAGTGAGCGTGAACACATGCGTACCGGGTGGCAGGCCGGTAAGTGTGACCACCTCCGACGTGCCCACCGTGTTGGACGACGCGTCGGCCCAGGCGAAGCCGGTGGCGCCGACAGTGCCACTTCCGTCCAGCACCACGGGATCACCGGCACAGAACACCGTGTCGGCACCCGCATCGGCAACGATGGTGCTCAACGCGGCCACGCTGGCGTTCGCCGTTGCGCTGCATCCTCCCGCATCCGTCACGATCACGGTGTACGGGCCGGGGAACAGGGCCGCGATATCCTCATCGTTCGACGAGAAGCCGCCCGGGCCGCTCCAGGTGACCAAGTAGCCGGGTTGGCCGCCGGTGATCGTGATCGCGATCGATCCGTCGTTCGCGGTGGCACAACTGGCATCGATCACCGCATCGACGGTGATCAGCAGTTCCGGCGGTTCGGTGATGATGAAGGCGAGCGTGGTGTCGCATCCCACCGCATCGGTGATCGTCACACCCCACGGGCCGGGGCACAGGTCGCTGGCGGTGGCCGTACTGTCCCCATTGGGCGGGACAGGTGTCCACGCGTAGGACAGGCTGCCGATGCCACCGCTGGCGTTCAGCACGATCTCTCCGTCGCATGCACCGAAGCAGCTCACGTTCGTCACGTTCTCGTCGGGTACGATGGGTGCATAGGGCAGCACGGAGAAGAGGAACGTACTGTCGCAGCCGAGGGTGTCGGCCAGCGTGACGCTCCACGTACCGCTGCAAAGGCCGCTCACTTGCACGGTGTCGGTGGCGTAAATGGTGCCGCCAGGATCGGTCCAGGTGATGGAGATCGTGCCGCTGCCGCCCGTCGGCACGATCGATGCCGTCCCATCGCAGGGGCCCAGACAGGTCTCACCGGTGAAGATCAGGCCCGCGTCGAACGGCACGCCCTGCCCGATGGTGAACGGCACATCGTTCACGCAGCCGTTGGCGTCCACCACATGCAACAAGTAGTCGCCACCGCACAGCCCACCGAGGCTGTCGATGCCTGAAGCGATCACCGTTCCGCCTGCGGTCAGCCACGTGATGGAGTAGGGGGACGAACCGCCGGACACGTCCACCGAGGCCGTACCGGAACAATCACCGAAGCAAATGTTGTCCGTGGTGGTCAGGTCCACCGCCAAGGCCGCAGGCTGCATGATCGTGTAGGTGATCACGGTGTCGCATCCGTTCGCATCGGCGATCAACACGGTATGATCTCCTGCGCACAACCCGCTCACGCTGTTGGTGCCATCACCGGTGATCGGATCGGGCGACCAGTCGAAGGTGTAGCCCGGTGTGGCGCCGCCCACCGTCAATGCGATCGATCCATCACAATCCCCGTTGCATACCACATCGGTGATGGCCGCAGCGACGGAGAAGAGGGTGGGTTCGAGGATCAGCACGCTCACCGTCGTATCGCATCCCAGGCTGTCAGTGATCTGCAGGGTGTACACCCCGGCACACAGACCTGTCACCTGCGGCGTACCATCGCCCGCGATCGGATCGGGGCCCCAATCGTACGCGTAGGTGGTACCAGAACCACCGGTGGCTCCTGCGGTGGCCGTGCCGTCGCATGCACCGTTGCAAGTAACCGGCGTGGTGCTCAGGTTCGTCGTGATCGGCAACGGCGGGACGACCAATGCCGTGTCGATGGTGATGCATCCGCTGCCGTTGGTCACCGTGACGAAGTAGGTGCCGCCGCACAAGCTGTCGAGGCTGTTCCCGCTTTCGCCCAGGTCATTTCCCAACGCATCGGACCAGGCGATGGAGCACGCGGGATCGTTGCACACGAAATCCACCGCTACCGTGCCATCGCAACTCGAGGGGCAGGTGGTGGTTCCGTTCTCCGTGCTCAACACTTCACCATTGCTATCGGTGATCGGCACGCCCAGTTGTGCGGAACATCCCTGTGCATCGGTCACGATGAGGACGTAGAAGCCCGAACACAAGCCGGTCACGGCGCTGTCTGTGGAGACGGTCACACCGCCGCTGTTCGTCCATGCATACCCGTAAGGAGGTGTCCCACCGGAAACCAGTACGCCGGCTTCACCGATGCAGGCACCGCATTCACTGGGTACCGTGCTCAGGTCAAGCGCGAGCGGCGTCGGTTCGTTCACCGTCCAGGTAAGGACCGTTGTACAGCCGTTCAAGTCGGTGACCTGCACATCATACGAGCCTGCACACAGCCCGAAGGCCGCGTTGGTGCCGTCGCCACCGGGTGGATCCGGCGTCCAATCGTAGGTATAGCCCGGGGTGCCGCCCGAAACGGTCATCACGATGCTCCCGTTGCATGAACCTGCGCACGAGGCATCGCTCACCACGGTCGTTGCCGTCAAGGGCGCAGGGCCGGTGATCAGCACGCTCACCACGGTATCGCAACCGGTGAAGTCCTGGATGGCCACTGTGTACACCCCGGC
>CAZFAW010000043.1:0-11717 GCA_964517015.1 uncultured Chryseobacterium sp. | reverse complement strand
CCGATCAGGCAGTAGTTCGGGGCGCTTCCGATGCCGAACACATCGCTCAACGGCAGCGCTCCGGTCACCATGGGCGGGTGTGCCCACGTTCCCGAATAGGCATCGGCGTACGCCTCGAGCGCGGTAGCCGGGTTGGATCCCATGTCCAACGACAGGCAGAACACCTGGCCGGCATTGCAGCCGTAGGTTTCGTGGAACTCCGCCCAGAACGGACCGGTCTCCTGGCACGGCACGCACGAAAGCGTGAAGAAGTCCAGGAAGACGTACTTGCCCTGCGCATTCAGGTCGTACAGGTTGTAGGCGATGCCGTCCGCATCAAGTACCGTGAAGTCGGCCACGATCGAGCCGTTCGGATAGGAGTAGGCCTGTGCGCTTGCGAGCAAGGGCAGCAGGCTCGTGGCCAATATGCCCATGTTCCGTTGGAAGTGTTGCATGTACCCAAGGTAGCCTTGCGCGGTGATGTCGAACGCGATACACCCGCCGCTGCGCGTGCATGCACCACCGGTTCCACCTGGAGCGTGGGAGGTGCGTCTTCTGCGCGCACCGTGCCGGTGAGCCGCCGGGTTGCGATGACCGGACGGAGGAAGAAGGACATGCGACGGTAGCGACGGCGCTAACGGGAGCGCTTCGCACGGCTCATCGCGCGAACAGGCGTTCGAACCCCGGATAGGCCACGAGCGGGATCATGTCGAAGGCGATGAGGCCTTGTTCCACCAATGGGAGCGAGGCCAACAGCGCCCGCGCCGCATCGGTATCGTCGCATTCCAGCACCAGGACGGCCGCGTGCCGGTCGGCGCGGAAGTACAGTTCGCGCACTGCTCCGGACCGATGGAGCTGCCAGGCGCGCAGGGCTTCCGCACGGAGCAGGTCGGGAGTGAAGGCGTCATCCCGTATGCCGGGTACTTCCCGTTCAATGGCCAGGATCTTCATGGCGTGGAGCGGCTTGGGAATACTGCTGGCCAAGCTAGGGGCGAACGGTATTCATGTCGCGCGATCGCGGCACTTCGCCTTGATCCGAGGCCGGCGGCGGGGAACGAACCTCCACGCGCTCGAAGAACCAATAATGGAAGCGCACCAGCCCCGTGGGCGGTTCCCAGTGCACCATGGCATAACGATCACCGTGGAAGCTCGGGCAGCACACCGGCACACCGAAGCGCCATTCCGGCGGGTCCTTCAGAAAGGTGGCCAGGTCGGTGCCGTTCCCGCGCAACAGCTGTTCGCCCCCCTCGCACACCACCTCCCATACCAGCCGGTAGGTGCGTGGATCGGTCAGCGGACCCGGGTCCGGAGTGGCGCTGGCGAAGGCCGTGCAGAACCGGGCGAAGTCGGCGCTATCGGCCGGGCCGGGGTACACGCGGTCGCGGATGCGGTTGATCGTGTTGGACGGTGTATTGAACGGATCTTGTGCACGCGTGTTCGCCGTGCGAACGAGGATCAGGAAGAGGAGGAGCGACCGCATGTGCAGCGGTACACACGCGTTGGCCGAACGTTCACGAGTGCCGCGCAGTGCGGCTGCGGACCGTGGCGCTACCGATGCGCCCGCACACCGTTCATCACCACGCCCACCGCTGCCTTGGCGCCCATGACCGATGGTCGTACCGGACAAATGGGGACGCAGGCGCTACCTAGGTTTCCCGCGCCACGATCCCACCTCCACCGATCCCATCCCATGCGCACACTGCTACCCCTCGCCACCTTCGCCACATGCATGCTCTCCCCCGCGCATGCACAAAACACCTACGAGGTGCTGGTGAACAGCCGCGGCACCGACGCCGTGCATCGCTACGATACCAGCGGCAACTTCCTCGGCGAGTTCATCGCCTCCGGGTCCGGCGGTCTCGTCGGACCCGAGCAGGTGCTCTTCCATCCAGATGGCTCGGTGCTGGTCACCGGCTTCGGCAACAATGCCATCAAACGCTACGATGGCCTTACCGGCGACTACCTCGGTGATTTCTCCTCGGGCTATGCGCTCGAAGCGCCTTCCAAGATGTCGATCGGTCCGGACAGCCTCATTTACGTCACCCAATGGGGCACCGTGCAGCAGAAGGTGGTGCGCTTCGACCTGGCCGGCAACTTCGTGGACGAGTTCACCAACATCGATACGCCCAACGGGCTGGGCCATTTCTGGGATGCGCAAGGGCGCTTCTACCTCTCCGTGTACGGCAACGGCGCCACCGGCACGGTGCAGCGCTTCGCGGCCGACGGAACCTTCCTCGATGTATTCATCAACAGCGTCATCCTGCAAGGTCCCACCGACATCTGGCAGGAGGCCAGCGGCGATGTGCTGGTGCAGGATTGGACCGTGGGCAATGTGTTGCGCTACGACTCCACCGGCAGCTATCTAGGCGTGTACATCAGCGGGCTCACCAATCCTGAGGGGCACGCCTTCCTTCCGCCCAACGGCGATCTGCTCATGGGCGATTGGGGCGAAGATGCCGTTCATTGGTTCGACAATTCGGGCAATGCTCTGGGCTACTTCACCAGCGGCAACGGATTGACGGACCCCAATGGCGTGTATGTACGCGAAGTCCTCAACACGGGCAGTGCGGAGAACGCGGCGGAGGATGGAACATTGACGGTGATGCCCAACGTGGGCAGCGGGCCCTTCTACATGCAACTCGAGAACTCCGCTGGATCAAGTGCCCGCTTCCAGGTGTTCGATGCCGTGGGCCGCGTGGTGGAAGACCGAGCCTTGCAGCAAGCGGGCAGCAATGGTCTGCGCTGGCGATGGGTGCCCGGCAGCCAGCTGGCGCCGGGTCGCTACACGGCGATGGTGCGGGATGGAAGCAGCGTCCTGCGCGCAGCGATCGTCCTCATCGACGGGCGGTGAGCGGCGTTGGATCAGGTCGTTGACCCGGTGGTACGCGCGCCCTCGCCGGTCTCATCTTACCATCGCCCTCTCGAACGTCCCATCCGCGCGTGAGAAAGAAGGCATGCCGATCGTTCAGGCTGAGGGGTACGCCCATGATCATGGTCGTTACCACCATGTTCCGCTGCCAGAACTCCTGCCGCGCCGTACCAGTTCGTGGGCATTGTCAGCGAACCAGCGGCGCCATTTCGCCCCTTCCAGTTGCACCACCTGACGGGCTTGAAGGATGAACCACATGAGCGCTGAGCGAGCGGGTTCGTGCGCTCTCGTACAAGATAGGCCATGCATGCCGGCCGTGCTGAAGTATATTTTTCACGTGGATCGTCGGCTGCCCCCGGGGATGGTCGTCCTTTACGCCATCAAGTACCCGGCGCTCTTGCCGCGGTTCGAACAAAGCCCCGCATTGATCGGGGCGCATTACAAGTAGTACATGACAAGTGGTACAGTGAAGTTCTTCAACACGGAGAAAGGTTTCGGTTTCATCACCCCGGATGAGGGTGGTAAGGACCTCTTCGTGCACAAGACCGGGACCAGCCAGCCCATCTACGAAGGTGACAAGGTCAACTTTGAAGTGGAGCAGAGCCCCAAAGGCCCCAACGCGGTCAATGTGACCAAGGCCTGAGGATCCCCCTCACGCAAGAACAACGAAGCCCTGGCGATGAGCCGGGGCTTTGTCGTTGAAACATGGTACGGGCCGTTTGCGCAAGCGACTGCCCACCGAGGGCCAGGTTCAATTTCCCCGGTCCTTGTTCAGCCACCAACGATACAGGAGCAGGCCGACGGCGCTTGCCGTCAGCACGACCGTGTAGACGAGGATAACACGTGACATCATGGGCGGTACATTACAGCGAGGCAGGCCGCATGGCGAGGCGTAGACCGAATGGGTCCCTGTTGGAGGGAAGACCACCGACGCCCACCGGGCTATGCGGATAGCCCAGCCATATCCGCAAACGTGCGATCCAGTCGAAGGGTGACCAGCCAACACGTGCAGCGGTGGAAGTGCCATGGGTGGCATGCATGTTCACGTTGATCAGGGGCAACATGCCCAACCCGATCAAAGGTGCCAGTGCTTGTTCGGCGCGCCACACCAGTTCGGGATGCGAGTAGGTGCGCCGCAACAAACCCCGTTCGCCCTGCTCTACGGAGCATAGCGCAACGGTCCGGTCCGCGTTAACGGATTCGACGCGGATGATGATGTTTCGGCGGCGGCATGCTGCGGCGTTCGCCAGCAAGTGCCTGCGGGAGGCGGCCCGGTGTACCGCTGTGTGGTCCGGTGCTTTCATGATCACGGTGAGGTTCATTTTGTTCAGGAGGGGTCGGGGCCCCCGCGGCTCCATGCCGCCAGGGCCACATTCTTTCTCGTGGCCTTGCAGCCGGGCACTGATCAGAGCTCTGTGATCAGCTTCTGCACCTCCGCCTCGCTCTTGTTCAGCTTGGCCTGAAGTCGCGCGGTGAGCTCGCCCTCCTTGCCTTCCTCGTAATGGAGGTCGTCATCGTTCAGGTGGCCGAACTTGTTCTTGAGCTTGATCTTCTTATGGCCCCAGGTGTTGGGCGCGATGGTGAAGGCGGTGGTCGGGTTGTCGGTCTTTACAGGTTCCATGGGTGGTGGTTTCAAGGCAGGTGACCGGTGCGGCCCGCTTTGCACCTCGACCCCAGTAAAGCGATCTGTGGCCACGCGCGTGGCGCGGAGCACGTGCGGCAGCTGTTCCCGAGCCCGGGGCCTCTGCGCGAACGTCGATCACTTTCGAGGATCGGGAGAGCATCGTTCTCCGCGATCGCCTGCCGCTTGAACGGCTCGCTCTGAGATCGTAGATGAGCAGCGAAGGACTTAAGTCCGTGTTTCGCCTTCTTTTGAAGACCACCTACAGGTCTTCGGAGTTCCGGAAGCGGTGCCGGAATGCGTGCAAGGTAGGTGCTCCCTTATGGATCCCGACGATAGTTCACAACTATAGTCCGGCCAGCGCGCCGGAGTGGGTTACGCTCCACTTCGCTACGGTGGCCAATGCTGCGGTTTTGTTCTCCCAACCCAGGGCGCGCGTGGGCTGTACGGCATCGTAGTGCGTGAACCACTCTTCGATCAATTCCAGCACGCGCGGGAAGCGGCGTTGCAGATCCTCCAGGTCTTCCACCTCGAACAGACGCAATGCGGGGTCCACCGGCATGCAGATCACCTTGTCGTCGCGCTCGCCGGCCTCCACGAGCTTGAGCACTGCAACGGGTATCACTTCCATGAGCGTGCCCAGGGGAACGTATTCGGAAAGGACGAACACGTCCAAGGCATGGCCATCGCCGCCCAGGGCGGGATCCATGTACGTGGAGGGAATGAAGCCGTAATTGCCCGGATAGGGCAGGAATTCGATACGCCGCGGCTTGCCATCGCTCATCACCGGCACGATGTCCCCCACCTGCGGATCATACATGTGCTTCATGTTCGTGCCCGCGGAGATCTCGATCACGGCGTTCAACACGCCGGGTCTTGCGAGGGATGGAAGGTCGATCAGTTTCGTCATGGCCGCACCGGTGCTCCTTCATCCATCGCTGCCGTGCCTGTCACAGGATCCTTGTGCCAGCGACCACCTTCCGCTTGGAAATGCCGCACACCGCGCTCGCCATCGAGCACCAGTTCCATCGCCCCGCGGTAGGGCACCGTCATCAACGTGCCGTCGCACCACGCCAGGGCCCTGCCCCAGTTGTCCACGTTGTACGCCTCCACTTCGATCAGGTCCCAACCAATGGAGCCCCCGGGTACTGTTCTGCGCCAACGCATGTTGTAAGGATGTTCGTTAGCCCACAAGGTAGGCGGTGCACGAGCCCAGCCGACAGAGGGCGCGACATTCACTGCTGGCACGGGTAGAAGCCCGAACCGTTCGGTGTGCAGCGGAACAGGAACACCGTGCCGGGCAAAGGCTCCAGCCGCGCACGGTGACGCCTCCGTGGCCCATCGCCCTCGTTCAAGTGCGATCTCACCGTTGAACACCCGAACGGCGATGCCCTCTCTTGTCGCATCTACATCGCCTCCGCATTCGATCGCGTTCGCATCCCGGCCCGGGGAAGGCCTTCGTCTGTGACGACCACCTTTTCAGTGCTATGGCACGCAAGGGCGCCTGCCCATATTCCGAACGCGGGCATGTGGGGAACGCAGGCGATGGGGCCAAGCACGGAGGCAGGCTACCAGGGATCCGCTGGCTGCGCCTTGGGTTGGTCGAGGTCAAGTTGAAAGTAGAGAACAAGGTCGCTGGTATTTCCGTCGTACGCCGGTATCGGCTTGAACCCGAAGCGTTCGTACAGCCTGTGGGAAGCATGGAGTTTCCGGTGAGAGCCCAACCTGATGATGCGATACCCGTGGTGACGGGCGAATGCCAGAAGGTGCACCGTGATCGCACTACCGATCCCCATGCCGCGGTAACCCGGCAGAAGGAACAGGCGCCGCAGTTCGGCCGTGCCATCATCCAAGCGTGCCAATGCTCCCGTACCGACGAGTTGTTGCCCATCCAACGCGACCAAAGCTGTACCCCTGGCACCGAAGTAGTGGGCGTCCAGGTCATCGAGGTCCGAAAACGTGGCGGGATCATTGAAGTACTCGCGCACGAACGGGTCCGGTTCCGCTCCGAAGTGCTCCGCCCACATCGCGCGCAGGAAGACCTTGACCTGGGGCACTTGTGCCTGGGACATGGCGGTGATCACGGGGCGCTTGTTCGCGGGTTGCATGGTGCGGTGTGAAGCGTGATGCATGCGGCGGTGGGATCGGAGCGACGGAACGGTTCCACCGGCGGCCCATGTGCGGCCATTGTCCATCAACCTCGGCTCGACAAGCTCCCCATCAAGTGGGACACGATGGCGGCGGCGGCCAGTAGGAGGGAGACCCAATGGAAGACGGTGATGCGTTCCCCGAACACCTTCATCGCTACGAAAACGGAGGTGGTGCCCATGGCCAGCAAGGCGTACAGCGTGTAGGCGCCCGCCCCGCTGCTGCGATAGAGGAGGTACAGGAACACGTTCAGCAACACCAGGCCCGCAGCGCTCGCCGCCATCCACTTCGCGTTCGATCCGATGTACGCGCGCCATCCCGTGGTGGAATGCGTGCAGGCGATAGCGAACAGACACAGGGCCGCCAGCAGTAGGGAGATGGCACCGAACAGGAACGGGTTCGCGAAGGCGGTGGCCTTCTTCTGGCCCACGGTCACCAGGGCGTTGCCGCAGGCAGCGATGAGCGCGAGCAATGCGGGCAGTGCGAGGTGGATCGCCTTCATCGGTCAAGGCGTTCGGGTCATCACATCGTAATCGAAGTGCGTGTTCTGGAAATCGTAGGCATACGCGGCCGCTTTGCGGAACCCGTGCCGTTCGTAGAACCGGATGGCCTTGTCGTTGCCTACCCATACCGCCAGCCACACCGTGCGCTTGCCCAGGGCGCGCGCTTCGGCGAGCAGATCGTCCTGGAGTTTCTCCCCGATGCGGTTGCCGATGTGCTCGTCCAGCACGTAGATCTTCTGGAGTTGGGCGGGTGAGGGATCGTCCAAACCCTCGTACGGGCGATGATTCTTCAACTTTGCGTAGCCAGCCGGCAGCCAATCGGCCAGGGCGAGCCAGTACGCGTTGTTCGGCTTGCCGATGCTGTTCCTGACCTTTTCCACCGCGAACGTTTCCCGCAGGTAGTTCTTCAGCACCACGGGATCTTTCCATACCGTACCGAAGGCCTGGCGGAAGGTCACCTGCGCCAGCAAGGCCACCACGGGCGCATCCTCCGGCCGCGCGCGCTGGATCCGGATGTCGATGGCGCTGTCCATCAGCACGCGCATTGGAATTGCAGGCCCGCGCGCCCCTCACGCCCTCCGGTGGCGTAACCGTCGCGCTTCCACCAGTCCAATCCGCCCACCAGCTCCTTCACATCGAAGCCCATGGAGGCCAGTTTCAGCGCGCCCTTGGTGGAAGCGTTGCAACCGATGCCATCGCAATAGGTCACGTACAGCACGTCGCGGTCCAGGTCGGCGACGGATCCCTCGTTCATTTCACGATGCGGCAGGTTAATGGCCACCGGGATGTGCTCGGTGGCGTAGGCATCGCGTGTGCGCGTGTCCACCACCACGATCCGTTCCCCGGCTTCAATGGCGGCGTACAGGTCGGCGCTGTCGAGCTCATGATCGAGCTTGCGTTGGAAGTGATCGATGCGGTCCTGGTGCTTCATGGTCATTGGGCGATCATGCGTGAGAGGTGCCGTTCGCTGGTCAGGCCGCAGCGTTGCGCGATCTGCTGGCGCGACAGGTCGGGTTGTTTCAGCAGTTCGTTGATCCGTTCCTTGCGCAAAAGGGTGATGTACTCCAGCACGGTGAGCGAGGTCTCCCGCCGGAACACCCGGCAGAAGTTGCGGTAGCTCATGTTCGCGCGCTCGGCCAGTTCGGGCAGGGTGGTGCGGCGGTGGAGGTTCTCCTGCAACCAGTCCTGCACGCGATGGATGCCCGTGTGCATGTGGTTCCGGCTGGCCAGGTACACGCTGTGCTGCGCTTCGGAGCCGTTGCGCCGTTTGTACACGATCAGCTCGCGCGAGATGCGGAAGCTGAACTGCTCACCCTTCAAGCGGGCCAGCACATGAAGGGCGACGTCCACACCCGAGGTAGCGCCCGCGCTGCTGATGATGCCGCGATCCTCCACGAACAGGATGTTCTCCTTCACCTGGGCTTTGGGGTTCATGCGCTGCAACTGGGCCGTGCGCTTCCAATGCGTGGTGCAGGCACGGCCGTCCAGCAGCCCCGCCTTGCCCAGCAGGAACACGCCATTGCAGATCCCGCAGATGGTGACACCGCGTTCGTGCGCGTCGCGCAACCGCTCCAGGAGCGCCTTGCTCGGCTGGAACCTGTTCGACAGCACGTACTGGATGTCCGAACTGATCACGAACACATGATCGCCGCGTTGGAGCCGCTGCTTGCGGAAGTCGCTCACACCCGTGAACGAGAGCCCGATGGAGGTATCGATCGGGTCACCCATCGCGCAATGCTCCACGGTGATATCAAGTCCCTGTGCCTTGGCCTCGAGGAAGACTTGTGCCACACCACCCAGGTCCAGCAAATTGGTGCGCGGTTGCAGGAGCAGAACAACACGAGGCTTCATCCATCAAGGGATCACGATGCAAACGTATAAGTGGTGCCGGATCAAGAACGGCCAAGAACCGGACGGATCGTGCCATCGACATTCGCTAGCCCATCGAACGTACGGTACGCGGCAGAGCGTGGCCGGTTCCGGTAGCGCATGGGTCGCAGCGGCCAGCTGCGCTAGGCGTTGGCCATACCTGAAGCATCCACAGGTTACGTCCGCTGAAAAGGTCCGCAGATGTCGCGGATGGCACAGATGAGTTCAACAGCCCATCCGTAGTGGCATTTATCTGTGACATCTGCGCCATCTGTGGAAAACGAGGGCGAGCCTGCCAGTCCCAACTGTGGAAAGAAGTGTCGTTGGCCCCGTTAGCCGAGCGTCCAGCAGCTCACCTGCATCCATGAGCCCCTGCGGCGTGATCCAGTGCTTGCAATGCTATGTCGCCGATCGTTCCACGAAGTACATCTCCATCTCTCCCTTGCCCTTGGCCTGCACCTTTCCGCGCGGGGTGAAGGTGAATGTGGTTCCTGGTTGTTCGTTGTTGGTCGGCGGATCCTCGGAGGACGAACAACCTTCGACCAACAACCTGTACGTCGCCTCACTGATGTTCACCTGGCCCACTTCGCCGCTGCTCTCCATGCGTGCCGCCGTGTTCACGGTATCACCCCAGATGTCGTACTGGAACTTCTTCACGCCCACGATACCGGCCACCACCGGGCCGCTGTGGATGCCGACGCGCATCTCGAAGAACGGCTTGCCCGCTGCTGCGCGATCCGCCTTGTGCTGTTTCATGAAGTCCTGCATCTCCAGCGCCGCTCGGATCACATCCGCCGGTGAACCGTGTCGCGGATCGGGCAAACCGCCAGCGGCCATGTAGGCATCGCCGATGGTCTTGATCTTCTCGGTGCGGTATTTCTCCATGATCCCGTCGAACACCTTGAAGCAGGCGTTCAGCTCTGCGACAAGTTCGTTGGGTGTGACGCGCTCTCTCAGTTGCGTGAAGCCCTTGAAGTCCGTGAAGAGGATGGTGGCGCTGTCGAAGTGCTTCGCCTCTGCCTCGCCCCTGGCCTTCAGGTCCTCCGCGACCTCTTCGGGCAGGATGTTCAACAGCAGCTCATCGCTGCGCTTGCGGGCCTTGTTGATGCGGTTGCGCTGCACGAAAAAGACCGCGGCGAACAGCGCCACCAGCGCGAAGCCGCCCATGAAGCCGTTCCGTACGACTTTCTGGCGACGCACCTCCTCCGCCTTCACGGCCAGTTCGGCCTGGTGGGCCAGGCTGTCGGCCAGCTGCTTGCGGCCGTATTCGTAGCGCATGGTCTGCTGCACCACTTGCTTCGTGTTGCGTTCGTTCTCCACGGAGTCGCGCTCCTGCACATAGCGCAGATGGTCCTGGTAGGCCTCGGTGTAGCGGCCGAGCCGCGCCAGCACCTCGCTGCGCACGCGGAAGTTGTTGTCCAGGTCCAGGTGGAAGCCGTTCGCCTCCGCGATGCGGATCCCTTCATCGGCATGGACCAGCGCCTCGCGCGGCCGGTCCATCTTCAGCAGTAGTTCGGCCAGGGAGCCATGCGCCAGGTACTGCCCCAGCCGGTGATCGATGGACCGCCGAAGTGCCAGCGAACGCTCATAGCACTGCCTGGCGGAATCCAGTTGCCCGCGCTCCTCCAGCACCTCGCCGATGTTGTTCAGCATCCAGCCCATGGCGCCTTCGCGGTCCTGCATGTCCGGCCGCTGCATCACTTCCAACGAGCGTTTGTAATACCAGAGCATCGAGTCGGGGTCCGTGCCACCGATCGCCGTTCCGATGTTGCCGTACTCGAGCGCCAGCCGGTAAGTGTTGTTCGCCTCCTCCGCGATCGCCAGGGCGCGCCGCAGATAAGGCCGCGCCTCCTCGCGTTGCCCCTGGAGCAAGAGCAGCGTACCCAGCTTCTCCAGCGCATGCTCAGCTTGGGAGGTGATCCATGGCCCTCGGCGATCTTCAGGTTCTGAAGGGCCAGCTCCAGCTCGGCCTCCACATCGCCCAGGTGACTGTACGCGATCCCCTGGAACTCCAGGATGTTCATGCGATGCACATCGGCCAGCGAGTCGGTCAGCAGGTGTGCCCGATGCAGGCTGTCCACCAGGTGCAACGCCTGGCCGCCGATACGGAGCGTCCGCTGCGGATCGGAGGTGACGAAGGCCTCGCTCAGTTGGAGACCGGCCAGCACCCTTGCTTCAGGGTCCGCGTCGCGCTCGAACACGCGCAGCAGGCTGTCCTGCTCGGTGGTCGTCTGGGCGCTGAGCCGGACGGTGGTGATCGCCGCCAGCAGGATCGCCCATGAACGCATTGCCGAGCACGAAAGCGCCATTCCGGAAAAGTAGCGGCAAACCGAAAATGGTCGCTGCCATACCAGGTTGTGGTATCCACGCCGCCGAAGCCGAAACCCTTCTCGAGCAAACCGATCCGTACCGCGTCCTCCGGCCGCGACCAGCAGAGCTGCAGAAAGCGCAGACCGGCGCTCACCTCATCCGCCGAGAGCGTGCGGCCATCCTCCACCCGGTAGAAGTCCGAGTTGTTCGGTGTGCACCGGGACAGGAACACCACGCCGGGCAAAGGCTCCAGCCAGACCGTGTGTATGCCTCCTTTTCCCATTTCGGGATCGTCCATCTGCTTGGTTTCGCCCGTGATGATCAGGTCTGCGATGCCGTCACCGGTCACATCAAAGCGCCCTCCCAGCCTGCCTGCCGGCAGGCAGGCGGAACACCGGCAGGCGCGCGTTGTCCGCGT
>CAZFAW010000042.1:0-11828 GCA_964517015.1 uncultured Chryseobacterium sp. | reverse complement strand
CCGCAGCGATCGGCGATCACCAGCTTCTTGAAGAAACCCCAGAGCATGAGCTTCAGACCGGCGATCACGCGGCCATCGTCCCAGCGGTGCTTCAGGTGCAACTGGTTCAGCAGGTTAGCCGGGCGTTCGATGGGCCCGGCCACCAGCTGCGGATAGAACATGACGTACAGGGCGAAGATCCCCGGGCGGCGTTCGGCCCGCTGGTGCCCGCGGTACACCTCGATCGTATAGGCGAGCGACTGGAAGGTGTGGAACGAAAGGCCGATGGGCAGCAGCATGCCCAGGTCGGGCACGCCATAACCCAGGCCCATGCCGCGGAACAGTTCGCCGATGTTGTGGTTGAGGAAATTCCAGTACTTGAACACGGCCAGAACGCCCACGTTCGCCACGATGCTCATCACCAACCAGCCCTTGCGGGTGCGGCCCTGCGATCGCTCGATCAACAGACCGGCGGCGAGATCGACCGCGATGGTGAATGCGAGGATCAGGATGTACACCGGCACGAAGGCCATGTAGAACCAGCAGCTCGCCACCAGCAGCAACAGCCAGCGCCAGCGATCGGGCAACAGGAAATAGAGCGCCGTGACCAGCGGGAAGAAGATGCAGCAGAACTCGAAGCTGTTGAAGAGCATCGCCTAGGGGCGCATCAGATCGGCGGCGAACGTACCGAACGCGCGCTCGGCGGTGAAACCCTCGGACCACGCGCGCCGCACCCCCGCGCGGAAAACGGCCGTATTGCGGTGCGAGGTGCGATGCTCCCCGAGCAATTGCGCCAGCTGCCGGAGCAACGGATCGGCCGGCAGCAACAGACCGGTGCGATCGCCCACGATCTCGCGCACACCGCCGGCATCGCAGGCCAGCAAGGGGATCCCGAAACTGGCGGCCTCTTGCAAGGCCACCGGAACGCCGCCCTCGGTACTGCTCAGGTGCACGAACAGGTCCACCGGATGGGTGAGGTACCAGTCGATCAAACGTGCATTGGGAACGGCGCCCATCATCGTGGCCTTCACGTTCGGCGGCAGGTCGCGCACCACCGCTTCGATCCGCTCGCGTTCGGGCCCATCGCCGAAGTGCGTCCATTCCACGGGCCCTTCCACGTCGAGCAACGCTTCGGCCAGCAGGTGCACGCGCTTCAACTCCACCAGGTTGGAGCACGAGACGATCCGCAGCACCGGAGCGGGCGACCACGGTGCAAGGCCATGATCGCGCGTGCCCAGCCGGGCCAGCCGGAACTTCGCAGCCTCGCGAGGATGGGCCGCCGTCACATGGTCAAGTCCGGCCTGAGAGGCCACGTGCACACGGTCCACGTGGTGCAATTGGAACGCCCGGAACGGCGGCCAACCGTCCGGGCTTCGGTCTGCATAGAGGTCGAACCCGTGCATGCGGCTCACGAAACGCACACGCGGGTCCGTTGCCTTCCACAAGCCCAGCACCGTGGCCCAATCGGCCGTCCAGTAGGAATAGAGCACCACATGCTCCGGATCGTACTGCGCGGCCAACGCCCGCCGCACGGTGCTCATGCGTTGCACCGCCTGGCGCGCCCGGCTCACCACCTCGCGCCGGTGCTTGGTCCAGAGCGCTTCGGTCGGCGCGGATCGTCTGGCCCATACCAGCAGTTCCCGCAGTGCGCGCGCATGGCGGAGCATTTCCAGCGGGCCGGCGGCTCTGTAGGGATCGGTGAACAAGCGGGTCACTTCCACGTTCGCGGGCAGCGGTCGCATGCCCTCGTCCTCCAACAAGGGGAAGATCCGCACGCGATCGGCGTGCGCGGCCACCACGGGCAATTCGTTCTCCAGGAACGGTTCGGAGATCCCTTGCGGGAAACGCGTGGTGAACAACCAGAGCTCGCGGGCCATGATCACTGCGAAGGAACACGGCCGAGCAACGCGTTGGCGCGGTACTTCAGCAGGTAGATGAGCCGGTCTTTCGGCCAGCGGCCGCTGAGCCGAAGATGCTGCAAGGCCACGCGGGTACCGAACGCGGGCAGGTAATGGAACAAACGGTCCCACACCTCCAACGTGCGTCGCTCGAAGGCCTCGCGGGGGAAGAGGCCGCGCTGGCGGTTGAGGCCGCGCAAACGGTCGAGCCAGTCGTGCAGGCGTCGCAACGCCGCGGCATCGGGGGGCTGTTCGAAATAGGTGAGGGCCATGAGGTGCATACCGATGTCCGCTTCACCGGCATCGATGCCCAGCAGCGGGAGGACGGTACGGAGGATCACCCGGTGCGTGGCCGCCTTGTCGGTACCGTGGCTGATGTTCTGCGCGCCGCGCCGGTAGTGCAGCACCACCTCGTCCAGGTTGGCGAACCGGGTGAAGCGCGCCATGCGCGCCCAGAAGCACCAATCCTCCCCCACCCTTGGCCACGCCGGATCGTAGCGCAGGTGGTGGCGGTCCAGGACCGAACGCCGCAGGATGGAGGCGCCCTGGCTCATGGGCACGCCATAGGGCAGTTGCGCCTGGCACGCTTCGTTGGTGATCGGGAAGCGCCACGGCGACCCGTCCGCGCCGAACAGCTTCACCTGCCCGCCGCTGGCACCCACTTCGGCATGCGCATCCATGAACGCGACCTGTCGTGCGATGCGGTCGGGTGCGTTCAGGTCGTCGGCATCGAGGCGCACGATGTACTCGCCGGTGCACGCATCCAGGCCCGCATTGGCCGCACCGGCCGGGCCGCGGTTCTCCGGCAGGGCGATCACCCGAAGCCGTGGATCGCGGATGGCGCGCAGCACGTCCAGGCTCGCATCGGTGCTGCGATCGTCCACGGCCACGATCTCCAGGTCCTGGAACCGGTCCGCCAGCACGGTATCGATGGCGTCCTTCACGAAGGCCGACTTGTTGAACACCGGTATGAGCACGCTCACCCTCATGATCGCGCGCCACGCCACTTGCGGCGTATGCGGAAGATGGTCCAGTTGGGCGCGGCGGTGAGGCCGGCGAGCCGTTCCCAGCGCGCGGCCATGTTTCCGTCCACGAAGGGAACACCGTCGATGCGCACGGTGCGCCGCATCCGCCGCATCATGCGGAACTGGCGCTCGTTGTGCACGTTACCGTACCACTTCAGCAGGAAATGCACCGCCATGGCACGCACGCGATCGCGGTGTTCCTCGTGCACCGGTACGCCGCGCAACCCGTGCACGAGATGGTGGCCCGCCTGGAACACGGCGGCCAGGTCGTGCTGGCCCGTGCCCACGCACATGCCGTGCAACAGCGTGGCAAGCTCGTTCAGGAAACCGTCGTGGTGCCCCACCGTTTTGCTGGCCTCGTGCAAACGGAACATGGTGAGCGGTACGGGCACGAATCGCACGTGCGCGGTGCCGTACCGGAACAGGAAGCGCCACCAGAGCTCCACGTCCATCACGTACCGCAGCGCCGGATCCACCCCGCCCAGGGTTTTCACCACGGTGGTGCGATAGAACGTGGCGGGCTGGCTGATCACCGGGTCGGCGAAGAGCCGCAAGGGATCGCCTGCGTCGTTCAACCGCTCGAACACCCGATCCCCCGAGGCATCGCGGTGCACGATCCGCCCTCCGAACACCAGCAGGTCCGGATCGGCGGCGAAGGCATCGGCCACCGTGCGCAACGCGCCGGGCAGCAGGGCATCGTCGCTGTTCAGCCAGTTGAACACCTCGCCCGTGCAATGGGCCAGGCCTTTGTTGATGGCTTCGCTCTGCCCGGTGTCCTTCTCGCTGCACCACCACCGCAACCGCGCGGCGTGCCGTTCGATGATCCCCTTCGAACCATCGGTGCTGCCACCGTCCACCACCACATGCTCCGTGTCCACCCCGGTCTGGGCGGCCACGGAGCCGAGGGACTCTTCCAGGAAGGCGGCCTGTTGGTAGCTGGGGGTGACGATGCTGATGCGCACGTGGTGCAAGATCGCTCAAGCGGACGGGAAGCACTCCGCGTAGACCTGCAACACGCGACCGGTCATCCGTTCGATGCTGAAACGTTCGGCGGCCAGGGCCATGGCCCGTTCGCCGGTGCGCCTTGCCAGTGCGGGATCGCGCACCACCTCCAGCATGCGTTCGGCCAGCGCCGGTGCGCCACCGTCGTAGAGCCAGCCATTGGCACCGGGCTGCACCAGTTCGAGCGTTCCACCGCTGGCGTGCCCGATCACGGGCAATCCACTGGCCATGGCTTCCACGGTCACGCGGCCCATGGCCTCGTTGCGCGAGCACATGAGGCAGGTGTGCGCACGCGCGAACACGGCGAAGGGGTCGTCGACGTGCCCGAGCACATCCACATGCGCGGTAAGACCGAGCCGTGCGATGAGGGCGTTCAAGCGCTCGGTCCTTCCGGATCCTGCGAGCAGCAACCGCACGTCCGGCCGTTCGCGCCGCACCAGGTCCAGGGCCTGCACGGCCTCTTCCTGCCCTTTGCTGGCGTGGATCAGGCCCACCAGGGCGAACACGAAGGGGACCTGTCGCTCCCAGCGTTCGTGCGCATGGGCCCGCAGCACGGCGTACCGGGCATCGCCGATCACGCCGTTCAGGATCCGCACCATCGGAGCGGGATGCGGGGCATACCGCAACACGTCCTGCTCCACCGCGGCACTGATCACGATGAGGCGGTCCACGGAGGCCAACGCGCGACCATAGGCAGCGCGGCCCTGGTCGATGTGCAACAGGTACTGCCGTTCGGGCAACTCGCGGATGTGCCAGATCAGCGGCTTGCTCCACGCAGCGCGCAACAGGGCAGTGATCCCCACGGCGGCGGAATTCACATGCACCGCCTGCACCCGTTGTTCCTCCAGGACGCGGAGCAGCTGCGGCAGCACCTCGCGGTTCATCCGGGCGCGCGCGCGGGCGGCACGGCGGTAGCGCCACCATTGGCCCAGGCGGTGATGCGGTCCGCCCATGTACCGGCGTTCGCTCATCCAAGGTTGGAACGGGACCACGGTCCAGCGCACACCTTCCGCGTCCAGGCGTGCGGTGAGCGGGCCTTCGCGCGGCACCACCACCAGGGGATCCACGGTTCCGCGCCGGCGGGCTTCCAACACCAGGTCCAGCATGGACCGGTTGGCGCCGAGCAGTTCGGCGTAGTGGGTGAGGTAGGCGATGCGCACGTTCATGACCGCGGGGGCCCGTCAGCCACCGCCTTCGCAAGGATACCCTGCAAGGCGGCGATGCTGTCCTGTACACGATGGTGCTGCAGGGCACGCTGCCGCCCGGCCTTGCCGAGGGCGGCCGCCCGGTCGGGGTCCCGCGCCAGCTGGACCATGAGGTGGGCCATGGCGGCCACATCGTATTCCGCGCACAACAAGGCCGTGGTCCCGTGGATCGCCACATCGGGTATGCCGCCGTGCCGTGTGGCGATCACCGGTAGCGCGCACGCCATGGCCTCGAGCACGGCCAGCGGCGTGCCCTCGTGGTCGTTCGCGTCGGAAACGATGCTGTGCTGCACGAACGCGCGCGCGTTCCGCATGACCTCGGCAACGCGCCCGGGTCCCGCCACCCCTTCGAAATGCACGCGATCGCCGATGCCGAGAGCCCGCGCCATCGCGCGCACCGGGCCGAGCAAGGGACCATCGCCCAGCATCACGAGTTCCGCAGCGGGCACCTCGCGCAAGGCGCGTTCGAACGCGAGCAAGGTGAGCTGCGGTGCCTTCTTCTCCACGAAACGACCCACGGCCACGAAGCGCGGCGGCGCGGACGCTGGATCGCCGGGAACGAACCGCTCCACATCGATGCCGTAGCAGTTGTAGTGCACGCGATCGCGCGCGGCGCCCAGGTGCAACAACTGGTGCTCCATTTCGCGGCTTACGGCCACCAGGTGCACGCCCGCATCGCGCAGCCGGGCATAGTGCCCATGCTTCGCGAGCAGGTCGTTGTGAAAGGCATCCACGCCATGGAAGTGCACGACCATCGGGATACGCAGGGATCGGACGGTGCCCAGCAAGGCCTCACCCGTGGGGCCGAACTCGGCGAGCAGCACCTGCGTGCGATGCGCCACCAGGGCCTTCGCCACCGCACGTCGCAGGGCTTCTTCGGGGCTCGTCCCGTTCAACTTCCGCAACGCACGCTGGGTGAGGTCTTCGGAAAGCAAGGGTCGGTCGTCGCCGGTGCGCGCGGGCAGGTGCCCGTCGATCAGCAGCAGCTTCTCCCCTTCCAGCCGTTCGATGTGGGCGCGGATGAAGGTCTCGCTGTAGGCGTTGCGGCTGGGCGAAACGATGGCGATGCGCACGGCGGGATCATTTGGTGGCGATGCCCCAGAGGCCGGTGATCATGGGAGCGGAGCGCGGGTCGGGCACATGGTCATGGCGCAACAACGAACGTACGATCGGCAGGGTGATGCGCTTCACCACGCTGCGTTTCCACGCGGGCATGGGGCGCCGCAAGGCCCACAGGCCGAGCATCTGGGCGAGGCTCGCATCCCAACCGCCGAGCGGGCGGACCATCGTTTCGCGAAAGCCCGCCTCCTTCAGCATGCGCTCCAATGCGAAAGGGGTGTAGCGGTACTCGTCGTAGGGCACATCGTGCAAGGGCCACAGGAAGGGAACGGTGAGGAAGAACGCCGCGCCCGGCAGCAGCACCCGGTGCACTTCACGCAACACGCCCACCGGATCGGGGCAATGTTCCAGCACTTCGGTGGCCATGGCGCTGTCCATCGATGCATCGGCCAGCGGGATGGTGCGCCCGTCCCATTGCACATCGGGTTCCACGGCACGGTAGGTCTTCACGGCGTTCGCGGCCAGGTCCATGCCCACGTAGCGCGTGATCTTCGACGGCGGCGCGGTGAGGAGCGGCCGGTAGGGCTGCACCCCGCATCCCACATCGAGGAAGGTGCCGGCGAACCGCGGCAACTGGGCCCGCAGCGCCTGCCGGATCGCGGTGCGCACGGCGTAGAGGTCCTGCGTTCCGGCGTCGAGCGGAAGGTCCAGGTAGGGATCGTGCGCGGCCACGGCGGGTGAAGTCGCGCAAAAGTGCGCAAATGCAGCGCGGGTCAGGCGTGCAGGCCCTTGCGCAGCAGCCGCGCCACCTGCCCGATGCGCCAGCGCCGTGCAAGGAAATACCCTGGGCGGCGCACCACGGCCAGTGCCCATGCCTTTGCGTCGCGCGCCGTGACCGGGTGCGCGAGCGCTGCGCGCAGCAGATCGTCACAAATGGATCGTGCCTTTTCGCGGCCGCGACCGTGCAACACGCGCACCAGCGCGGTCCACAAGAGGATGCGCAGGCGCAGATCGTTCGATCGCGCATACAACCCCCGCTGGGACAATCCCTGCTCGTTCACGCGGTAGCAGGTCATGGCGCCTTCCACACGGATCAACGGGCCGTTGCTGGCCGCCAGGGCGAAGAGCAGGAGGTCCAGGCTGCCCGCACGACGCGCAAGTGCGGGCGGGTGCCGCAACACGGGCAGGTTGCGGTAGAGGAAACTGGAGATGTGGAACGGGGAACGGTGCGTGATGGTGCCTTCAAGGTCGAACCGCTCCGGAAGATCCTTGTTGAAGAGCGCTCCCAGGGAGCGGCCCTCCCCATCGATTCGTTGCGCGTGGTGGTAGCAGCCAACGGCGTGGGGCGCTCGGCGAAGGGCATCGAGCTGGACCTGGAGCTTTCGCGGATCGCTCCATTTGTCGTCGCCATCGATGCGGATCACGTAGTCGCCATCGGCACGCGCCATGAGGTCGAGCAGGTTCGCACGGCCCGTGAGGTGGCCTTCGATGCGGATCTTGCGCTGGTGCGGCGGCCGTTCGATCAGCACGATCCGCGGGTCCTCCGCGGCATGATGCCGGCAGATCCGGAGCGTACCGTCCGTGGAGCCGTCCTCGCCGATCAGCACCGTGAGGTCCGCATCGACCTGTTGCGCACGGATGGCCTCCAGGCACTCGCCGATGTAGCGTTCGTGCTGGTAGGCCGGCACGAGCACGGTGATCCGATCCCTGGGCGTGGACATGCGATCCTGCGAGCGCGCGCAAAAGTGGGCAAAGGGTCCGCACCCGGCCACGAGGGCGCGGTGCTTTGCTAGTTTCGCCAGCCTTCCGCACGGGCGGATCCACCGCCACCGGCCACCATGAAGATCGCACGCGCGCTCGCCGCAGGGATCCTTCTCCTTTGCCTGCTGAGCCTGTACGGCTGGTGGGTGAAGAACGCCAGCACGGGCGCGGCGGGGGGCGGACGGATCACGCGTGCACTGCGCACCTTCGTCGGTTTCCCGGACGAGGTGAAGCAGGTATTCGGAAGCAGCCGCATCCAGGGTGTTCCCGATTCCTATTTGAAGATCGAAGGCGCCTTCACCCCGGTGAACACGCTGGATCACGACCTCTTCGCGGTGAACTCGTTCTGGGACCAGGACCGGGACCGTTGGGAGATCCGCCTGTTCAACTTCCGGAACGACTCGGTGCTGCAGACCTGGCCCGTGGAACGCGGGGGCGGCTGGGACCTGGACCATACCAACCGGCAATTCGAGAACGCGCCGCCCGTGCACAGCCTGGTGCTGCCCGATCGCTCCGTGATCACCAAGCTGGAGAAGACACCGAACCTGATGCGGCTGGACCCCGACGGCCGTGTGCGCTGGGTGAACCACGACCTGGTGTTCCACCATGCGATCCAACCCGACCCCGATGGCACGAGCTTCTGGGTGTGCGCGTGGAACATCCCCGTGCGCCCGGACGCTCCTCCCGTCGGGCGCTCCGTGCGCAACATCAACGGACACACCATTCCCTTCGTGGAAGACCTGATCGTTCGCGTGGACATGGGCACGGGCCGCATCCTGTTCAAAAAGGGCGTTCCGGGGATCCTGCTGGACGCACACCAGGAGAGCCTGCTCTACGGCGGGGGCCTGGACGATCCCATCCACCTCAACGACATCCGTCCCGTTCACGACAGCACGGCGTACTGGAGGCCGGGCGATCTGTTCCTGTCCATGAAACGGCGTTCCACCGTGCTGCTCTACCGCGTGGCGGAGAACCGCATCGTGGACATGATCAGCGGGCCGTTCATCAGCCAGCACGATGTGAACCCGATCTCAGATCATGAGATCTCCATCTTCAACAACCGGTACATCACGGGGCTTCAATACCCGCGCAACATGGAGGCGCGCATCCCGTCGCTGGCCGTTCGCGACACGCTCGAAAGTTCGGAGGTGGTGATCTTCGACTTCCGCGACCGCTCGTTCCGTTCGCTCTACCGGAACGAACTCCAGGCCGAGGACATGCACACCATGACCCAGGGCATCCAGGAGGTGCTGCCCGATGGCGAGCTCTTCGTGGAGGCCCAGAACTCCGGCCGCTACTACGTGATCGGCCCGAAGGGCGTGGTGCTGCGCAAGGTGTTCCCCGCCCCCATCGACGGCTACGTGCACGGACCGAATTGGACCCGCATCCTCCCAACCCTACCCTGACCATGATCGCAAGCTTTCCCCTCTACATCGGCCCCGGCGTGGGCATCGGTACCGTGCTGATCGTCCTGGTGGTGGTCGGACTGGTCGTGTTCTCGCTCGGCCTGATCCTCTGGATCCCGATCAAGCGGTTCTTCCGCAAGCTCTTCGGCAAGGACCGCGCATGACGGCGTGGCTCGTCATACTGCTCGCCACCACCCTGCTCTGCGTGGGGTTGATCCTGATCCGCCGCACTTTCCAGGACATGGCCTACCGCAGCGCAGGCCTGCTGAACGCACTGCTCGACAGCGAGCCGGATGAACTGGTGAAGCAACGCCTGCTGATCCGTGCGGTGGGCGCGGAACTTCGCGCGCTGGGCGTGTTCCTGTTGTTGCTGGCCCTGGTGCTGGGCATAGCGGCACTGCCCGTGGTGGCCTACCTGCGGTTCGGTCCGCCCAACGCCGATCCGTTCGGCGGTCTTGCGTGGACGGCGATGCTGATCGGTGGCGTGATGCCCTTCGTCGTGGCCGCTCGCCTGGCGCCGCGATCGGACTATTCGGAATGGTCGAAGCTGCTGCACCGCATGGTGCTCGACCATCCGAACCTGGAGCTGTACCTCTTCCGCTGGGAAGCACGCCGCCGTGCGCGCTTGCACGCGATCGATCGCACGCCGCCACTGCTCGTTTCCGGGTTGGCGCGTGCCGGCACCACGGCCCTCACCACGTTGCTGGCGCGTTCGCCGAAGTTCCATTCGCTCACCTACGCATCCATGCCGTTCCTGCTCAGCCCCGTGTGGTGGAGCAAGCTGCACAAACCCTCGAAGGCCCCCTTGAAGGAACGCAGCCACGGCGATCGCGTGCTCTTCGGGTACGACAGTGTGGAGGCCTTGGAGGAGCACTTCTTCAAGGTGTTCTTGAAGAACGGGTACATCCGCGCCGATCACCTGGTGGAACACACCATCGATGCGGCGACCTTCGAGCAGTATGTCGTGTACCGGAACCTCGTGGGGTCGGGCAGACCGCCGGGATCCATCTACCTGGCGAAGAACAACAACGCGCTGTTGCGCTATGCTTCGCTTCGCGCCCTTGAACCGGGCATGAAGGCCGTGTTCCTGTTCCGTTCGCCGCTGGACCATGCGCACTCCCTCATGAAGCAGCACGAACGGTACGTGCGCATGCAGCACGACGATCCCTTCGTGAAGGAGTACATGGACTGGCTGGGGCACCACGAGTTCGGCGCGGGCCTGAAGCACTTCGCCTTCGACGGCCACGCGAACACGAACCCGTACGGCACGGAACGCATTGAACACTGGGTGCACGCCTGGATCGACTACTACGAGCGCCTCCTGGAGGTGGTCCGAGGGGATGCCAACGCACTGCTGATCGACTACGCGGATTTCCTCGCCGCACCGGAACGCGTGGTGCGTGCGATCGGCGACCTTCTGGGCACGGAACCTCCGATCGATGGCATTGAACGCTTCGAGAACACCAACCGGTACGACGGTGCGGTGGACGACACCCTGCGCGCGACGGCGAACGCGGTCTTCGATCGGCTGAAGGAGCGGTCCTCGCCCCTACCGCACGCCCGCTGAACCCGCACCCAGCACCATAGGCCGCGGTGCCTGCCGGTGCGCGAAGTCCAGCACCTGCGCGATCACGTGCGCTTGATCGGCCTCGGACAACCCCGCGAACAACGGCAGTCGCACCAACGTGTCGCCGAATCGTTCTGCATGCGGCAGCGAGGCCGGCGGGCCGTCGTGCGCGATCCGGTACGGGGACCGATGCAGGGGCTGGTAGTGGAACACCGCCTTCACCCCCTGCGCCGCGAGGTGGGCGATCAATCCGGTGCGCACCTGCAACGAGGGGCAGATCAGATGGAACAGGTGCGCGTTGTTGGTGGCATGCTCCGGGATTGACGGGAGCCCGAATCCGAGCGATGCGAGCTCCTGCAATCCTTGCTGGTACCTGTTCCACACGGCGATCCGCTTGTGCTGGATCGCGGCAAGGTCCTCCAGTTGCGCGTACAGGAACGCGGCAGTGATCTCCGAGGCCAGGAACGAGGAACCGATGTCGACCCAGCCGTACTTGTCCACTTCGCCCCGGAAGAAGGCGGAACGATCGGTGCCTTTCTCTCGGATCACCTCCGCACGGCGCGCAAAGCGGTCGTCGTTCACCACCAGCAGGCCGCCTTCGCCGCTCACCACGTTCTTGGTTTCGTGGAAGGAGAAGGCCGAAAAGGTGCCGATGCCGCCCAGCGGCCTGCCCTTGTAGAAGGCGTCCACGCTCTGCGCGGCGTCCTCGATCACGTGGATGCCGTGTTCCGTGGCCATGTCCATCAGTTCGTCCATGGCGCAGGCCACCCCGCCGTAGTGCACTACCACGATGGCGCGCGTACGCGGGGTGATGGCCGCCTCCACCGCTCGCGGATCCACGTTCGGATGCTCCGGCAGGCTGTCCACGAAAACCACCTTCGCTCCGCGCAGCACGAAGGCGTTCGCCGTGGAAACGAAGGTGTAGG
>CAZFAW010000041.1:0-12010 GCA_964517015.1 uncultured Chryseobacterium sp. | reverse complement strand
GGATGGCTCGTGTCCATCGGCGTGTCCAGGTGGTTCTTCCCCTTGGGGTAGCGCACGCTGTCGATGTCGAAGCCGATCTGCTGCACCACGTTGTACAGCTCGTTCTTCCCGTGGTCCTCGGTCTTAAGGCGCTCGGTGTCGTAGTCGGTGAGCACAAGCTCCACGATGTTCTTGCGCAGCCGCTCCATGCGCGGGCTGTTCACCGTGATGTACATGCCCTTGCCCACAGGCGTGTGGCACGAAGCCATGACGCGGGCGGGCGTCAACTCCACCGGTGTGCCGTCCACGTGCGTCCGTCCTTCACGTCCGGGAACGGCCATCTGCACCTCCACCGAACACACGCGGCAGCTGCCGAAGGGCTCCAGGTTGGGCGCGTCGCACAGCGTGGGCACCGGGTTGGGTCCCTTGTGCCGCTTCAGGAAGGCGAGCATGGTCTCGCCCTTGTTGATGGGGTACGCCACACCATCGATGTAGGCGACGTCGACCTCGGAGCGCACCGCGTTGGAGGAAGCAGGAGCCGACTGCGTCTTGGCGGCCGGAGGAGCGGAGGTGCCGTGCTTGGCCTGTGGCTGGTTCATCGCTGGGGGCGTGATGTACGAATATAGGCAGGCCCGCACGCGCACGGCGCCGTGCCCGGTCCTCCCATGCGCGTCGACGTCCTGTGCCATGTCTTGTTCGAATACCCTTCTACCTTGCCTGCGATGCGGGGGTACCTGATGCTGGCGTGGGGCATGGCGCTTCCTGGCGTGTCGCCCGCGCAGGTGGACACGGTGTGGGCGCCGAAGCGCTTGTTCACCATCAACCCGATCTCGCTGATCGATGCCTTCGGGCCCGCCTCGGTTCGTCTGGGCGTGGAGCAGCAACTGTCCACCGACTTCAGCGTGGCGGTGGAGGCCAGCGCCTTCAAGCAATACCTCTTCACCGGTGTCGGCGAGGACCTCCAGGGCGCCGGTCTCCGCTTCTCCACCTTGTTCTGGCTGCGCCGGATGCCCCGCTACGCGAAGGCACTTTCCCTGGACATGGTCTATAAGCACACCGCCGGGGAAGCCCGCGACTCGATCAAGTTGGACGGCGTTGAGCCGTACCGGCACAGCTACCAGCTGGACCGGCGCGCGATGCTCGTGCGCCTGTGTTTCGTGGAGCAACGCTATTGGGGCAAGTCCTGGTGGACCGAGCTCTATTACGGTGCCGGTATCCGCTTCAAGCGCGCGATGGCAACAGGCATCACCGACGCGGAATTGGACGCAAGGGACTTTTCCGCGGGCACCGACAACGACAACTACCTCATTCCCTTCATGCACGAGGTCGGCGCGTTCATCCATCCCGACCTGGTGATCGGGGTGCGGTTCGGACTGGCCCCGCGCACCCGATAGCCCCACACCCGTGTGAAGTCCGCGTTCCTCGCCTTGCTCGTCTCGTTCACGACCGTGTTGGTCAAGGCCCAGGAGCGCGATACGACCTGGCGGCCCCCTCCGTCCCGCAACTGGGTGCGCGACGAGGTCACGTTGCTCGCGGGCTATGCCCAGGGGTACTACGGGGCGGTGGAGCTTGGCCTTGGCCGCAGCATCTACGGCATGGTGCATCACCCCATCGGCATCAACTATCATATGGCAGTGGAGGTGCGGCCGGACCGGTCAACGCTCATCGGCTGGAAGCTGGGCGGCTACATCACCTTCGGTGCCGCGATGGGCATGCAAGTGATCCGCTACCAGGAAGGGACCACAGGTTGTACCGTGCTCCGCCCGGAATTCGGCTGCGGCATTTGGAAGGCGAAGGTGGCCTATGCGTACAACATCAACCTCTCACCGCACCGCATTCCGGGTATCAGCCGGCACATGGTCGCGCTATCCTATGCGTTCCGCCTGAAGCGACTGCCCACGCCCGTCCGCACAGTGCAATGAGGCGGGAGAGGGGGTCGCGTCCCCGGGACCTGGCCGCACACGACCGCACACCGCGATCGTTGAGAACGCAGCATGCGTGCGCGTGGTATGCGATGCGCTCTTTTCTTCGGTGCACCCAACCCTTCTGCTCCCGCTACGTCTAGGGTATGCATGGTCACCATCAAGCTTCGGCTCATCAGCAACGATCTCGCCCGCGACCCGGATCATTTCGAGGTGTTGCGGCGCCAGAACGATCGCGCGCGGGCTATCGCCGAGGACCACGAGCGCGCGGGCCCGTTCTGCTGCGAGCTGCATCCCGACCACGAAGGCGCCATGATCGTGATCACCGCCATTCCGGGATCGAAGGTGCGGGTGAGCAAACAGAAGTTCTGCTGCCAGGCCTTCGCCGATCAGGTCGATGCGCGCATGGCGGTGGCCAGGGTGTGAGCGCCGTCAGCGTTCGATCACCACGCGCGTGGCTTGCGTAAGGCGCGCATCGTCCAGCACCACCATGTAGGAACCCGGAGCGAGACCGATGAGGTCGAGCGTGCCGTTCAGGTCGTTCACGGGGATGCGCCGCACGGGTCGTCCCGCCAGGTCGCGCACCACCAGCTCGGCCGGCAGCCACGTGCCTATGGGGAGCCGGTAGCGCGCCGTGCCTGCGGCGGGGTTGGGCACTACCTGTACGCCGTCGCCGGGTAGGCTCAGCACGGCGATCGTTCCGCTGATCGAGGTTCCGCCGTCCACGCCGGTCTGCACCAGGCGGTAGTAGTTCAAGCCCGCGTCCGGTGTCTCATCGGGAAGCAGGTACTCGGTGAGCGAATTGCTGTTTCCCGCCGCCGGCAGCGTGCCGATCGGCCGGAACTCCGCGCCATCGCTGCTGCGTTCCACGGTGAAGTGGTCGATGTCCTGTTCCGATGCGGTGGCCCACTCCAGCACGTTGCGCGCGCCTTCGTTGTGCCCGCGGAAGTGGAGCAGGTCGATGGGCAGCACCGTGGCCAGGCAGTTCACCGTGGTGGCCGTGGAACACGGCGCGCACGTCGGCACGAAGAACATGCCCATGGAGGTGGCCGTCCATTGCGTGTTGTTGCGGCCCGCCACCGTGGTGGCCGAGGTGCCACCGCTGTTCTGCAGCGCGTGCACCGCGTTGCCGCTGTTCCACGTTGCGCAGATCGGCTTGGTCTGGATGTAGGATCCGATGCAGTTGGTGCCTTCGTAGAGCACGGTCTGGCTGGTGTACAGCATGGCCGTGCACGAGAACATCGGCACGTTCAGGTAGCTCACCACGAAGCGCCGGTTCGGTGCCGCGCCCAGGGTCTGGTAATAGATGTTGCCGCCCACGCCGGGGTTGATGTCCTGCCAGGGGTTCAGGATCGCGTTCTGCGGTTCGGTGGGCGTGGTGTTCGGCACGGCCACGGTGACCCACGGTGAATACGTTCCCGCCTTGGCCAGGTCGAAGGTGATGTAGTTGTTGGAGGAGATCACGCACTGCGTGTACGTGTTGCCGTTGTAACAGAACTGGAATCCGATGGGCACGGCGGCCGAATGCACATCGTCGGTGAGGGATACGGGCGTACCGGCGTACGGGTCGGCCAGGTAGGGCGTGGCCGTCATGCTGTAGCACAGCGGCACCGGCGGCGCGGCGCAGGAGATGGTGAGGGTGTAGGCGCCCGTGGCCGCACCGAACCCGTGCACCATGATGTAATAGGTGGTGCCGCCGCCGGAGAGCCAGCTCACCTGCGACTGCAAACCGCAGAAGTCGTCGTTGCCCGCGGTGCACACCGGGGCGGCGCACGTGCCGCTGTACACGCGGATCTTGGTATCGAAGGCGCTGCCGCAGAGCGAGGCCGTGATGGTGCCGCCGGTACCCACGATGCGGTACCAGACCCCGCCGCCCGTGCCGTCGGTGGTGGTGCACACCGGCGCGACGTCCGCCGTGTACGGGGCGCCCGTGTTGCCGGTCACCACCGATCCGCAACTCAGGAGCGTGGCGCCGGTGCACAGATCGCCCTGCGCGGCCAGGCGCGCCGTGCAACACAGCACGCCCAGGGCCATCGACCACGCGCGTTTCATTTCGCGTCCAAGGCTTGGGGCGCGTGCAGCACCGATCCGTCGGACACCAGCACATCACCGGAGAGCACGTGCCCGTCCATGGCCACCGCATCGCGCAGGGCCGCGTAGGTCACCGGGCCGTTCGCCTCCACCTTGAAGCACGCGCATTCGGGAATGAAGCTGCAAGCCGTTGCGAAGGGCTGCTCCATCAACGCGTACACCAGCGGCTTGGCGTCCGCCTGGTGCACCACGCCTTCCACGGTGAATTCGTACACCGGGCCGGACGTGGTTTGGGCCTTCGCGGTGGTCGCGACCGCCGCGAAGGCGAGGACGGCGATCAGGGTGCGTACGGCGCTGGAGAGAGCGGAGCGTTGCGGCATGCGCGGGAGATGGTCGAGGCAAAGTACCCCGCACCATCGCGCGCATCAAGCACGATAGTTCTCCACAGATCAGGCAACCCTCGGCGCCCGATCCCGACGCACCTTACTCCTTGGTGAACCGTTGCTGGTCCGTCCGGCCGTTCACGTCCACCTGCAGCACGTACACCCCGCTGCGCAGCGCGCGCACATCGATGCGGCCGTTCGCCAGCCGCACCACGGGCACCGCGCGTCCCTGGGCGTCCATGATCCGGATGCGGGCGGTGGAAAGGTCGTGCGTGGAGGTGATCGTGAGCTGGTCGTGCGTGGGGTTGGGGTGCACGCCGAAGAGGGTGGCGGTGTGCTCCGCGATGCCCACGGGGTGTGCGCCTTCCACCATCACCAGCACGGTGTTCACCGCCGGGGCCGGGTACTCGTCCACGATGCCGGAGGGCCAGTGGATCGTGACGTGGTCGATCCCGGTGTCGCCACCCAGACCGAAGTAGGTGTTCAGGCTGCTCATGGTGGCGAAGCCGTCGCCGCTCTTCACGTCGCGGATCTGGGTGCCCAGTGCGCTCACCACTTCCACGCGCGCGCCGATGCCGTTCCAGTTGCTGGCGGTGCCGATGGTGTTCACCACCAGCCAGTGGTTGCTGTTGCCGTTGTTCAGGTAGGCGGAGTTGCCGTTCACCACGTCCAGGAAACCGTCGTGGTTCAGGTCGCCGATGGGCCCGTTGTACAGGTTCACCAGGCTCGGGGTGAAGGTCATGTTGCCGTTGTTCAGCAGGATGTGGTTGGAGCCGAACACGTCGAGCCAGCCGTCGTTGTTGAAATCGTGCGTGGTCCATTCGATGTTGGAACCCGTGAACAGGTCGATGCCGGAGCCCACCGTCACGTTGGTGAAGGTGGTGCCGTCGTTGCGCATCAGTTTATGGTCGCTGCCCGCGCTGCTGCCCACCATGGCGTCCATGTCGCCGTCGTTGTCGAAGTCGCCCCAGGCGCTCGACCAGCTCTGCTGCCCGTCGGCGAAGCCCATGGGCGAAGCGATGTTGGTGAAGGTGCCGTCGCCGTTGTTGCGGTACATGATGTCGATCGGATCGCAGCCGCACTTGGCCACGAAGAGGTCCGGATCGCCGTCGTTGTCGTAGTCGGTCCAGATGGAACCGTAGTTGCCGCAGTTCTCGCCCATGCCGCCCTGGTTGAAGCTCAGGTTGCCGCTGCCGTCGTTCAGGAACCACACGTTCGCGTCCACATCGTGGCAGCTGAAGGCGTCCAGGTTGCCGTCGCTGTTCAGGTCCACCATGTTGGTGCGCTGGCAGAAGATGTAGTCCGCGAAGGAAACCTCGGAGAATGCGGTGCCGTTCGCGTTGGCGAACATGAAGGTGGCGCCGCTGCCGCCGCCGTACATCAGGTCGTTGTAGCCGTTGTGGTCGATGTCGCCCGCGCAGATGCTCCACGAGGCATCGTGATCGGCCGGTGTGGTGGTGATCGTGGTGTCGGAGAATCCGCCGCCCGCCAGCTGGCGATGGACGGTGATGGTGGTGGTGCTGGTGCTCACGATGTCATCGAGGTGGTCGCCGTTCATGTCCACCACGCATGCGGAGTACCCGCTCGCTGCGTACGCCACCGGCGTGAAGCCGATCAACGTGGCCACGGGTGCGTGCGCCGAAAGGGTGAAGTCGAAGCCGCTCGCGCTCCAACGATCGTCGAATGCGATGTAGTAAGTGACACCACCGGTCAGGTTCAGCGTGGCGAGCGATAGGTAGCCGGAGCCGGAGTCGTCGTCGCCACCCTCGCACACCAGGGCACCGCAAGTGCCGGAGTACACGTGGAAGCGTGTGTCGCCGCCCGCGTTCGCCGCCAGGTCGGTGCTGATGGTGACGGCCGTGTCTTGCGGCGGGGTGTAGCTGTACCATTCACCATGGGCGGCCGACGGGGCCAGGGGGATGCACACCGGCGCGGGGATCTCGAACCCGTCGATGGTGTCCACCGTGTAGGTGCCGGTGGTGATCGCCACGGCCGTGGCGCAGGTGTTCTGCGCGCGCGCGTGGGCGAGCAGCAGGCAGAGGAAAAGGAGGGTGATCGTGGTTCTCATGGTCGTGCAGGGTTTCATCAATCGCAGGGAGGTGTCAGTCCGTTGATCCACGTGGCGATCAGGTCCACGGCCTCCTGGTGCACCACGGTGCGGCCCAGCAGCGGCATGCGAACGGTCTCGTCGGTGGAGGTGAGGCGGTAGTACATCATGGAGCGCGCGGTGCTGCCGGCGTCCACGATGTGGATCAGTTCGGGGAGCAGTTGATCGTCCGGCGGCACGCACACGCCCATGTTGGCCGGGTCGGTGGTCTCGTGCCAGGAGAGGCGCATGGGCCGGTAGTCGCAATGGCCACCGGCGGAATGGCAATGCGCGCAGTTCATGTCCAGGTACGCGCGTACGCGGCGCGTGAGGTCCTCGGTGGCATCGTCCCACTTCGCCACGGTCTCGATGGTGGTGGGGTAGCCGCTCTGCAGGTAGCCCACCGCCTCCCACTTGGCCAGTTGCTCCATGGCGCCGTCCACATAGTCATAGGTCCTGTTCAGGTTCTGCGGCTTGGGTCCCACGGGCGTGTTCTGTCCGTTCTTCTTGTGGCAGGTGTGGCACTCGGCTTCCGCGGGAATGCGGAACTGCTCGTCGTGCACGGTGCCGCCGTCGTCCATCCATTGCAGGGGCACGGTGCTTCCGTTCATGTCCAGCAGGGCTTCGGTCTGTTCGGCGTTCCAGGTGTAGTCGGCGAAGAGCCACTGGCCGTCCTTCTTGTAGAGGAGGCGCGTTTCCAGGATCCGGCGCGTGTTGTCCGGCAGCACGTGGTCGTAGTAGAAGTTCTTGATCAGCACGGCGCCGTCCGGGAAATCCAGGATCGTGCTGTCCTTCACATAGCTCGCGCGCACGCCCTCGGGCATCCACACGAAGCGGGACTTGTGGGCGTAGTCGCTGAACAGCGGGGTGATCACATCGTAGGGCAGTACACCGGCGCTCGGCGACTGGTCGGCGAGCGCGCCTTGGAAGAAGCGGTAGGTGGAGAGCGAGTCGTACGGCACGGCGTCCAGGTCGAAGACCACCGGCGATGCCGGTGCGGGCGGATCGGGCGTCACCGGATCGTCCTCCTCCTTCGCACAGCCGATCACCAGCGCAATGATCGCCAGGATCGCCGGTAGCCCCTTCTTCATGGATTGCGCATTGATCGGACCGTCCCGAAAGTAGCGGAAGCCCCGATCCCGTGCGCGCACCATGCCGCCAACCGTGCGTGACCCTTGAAGACCTGAGCCGCTCGCGGGATCCGCTGTTGCGTTGCGAAGCATGCATCGATCATGGCGCGCGGTGATCTCGGTGATCGATGAACGGATCGATCGCGTGCGCATCATCGCCATCGCATCATCGACCTCGCATCGATCGCGGATCGATGCGATCGATCGTTCTCGCTATCAACAATCCATCGTTCATAGCACGATGACGATCCGTGTTGTGCGTGTCATGAATGATCATACGTTTGGGTCAAACCTTGATCCCATGGCTAAGAAGGCAACGAAGAAAAAGGCCGCTCCGAAGAAGAAGGGCGGTGCTAAGAAGAAGGCCGCGAAGAAGAAGAAGTAGTCTTCGCGCAGTACGCTGGAAGGGCCCGCATGCGGGCCCTTCCGCATTCATGGCCCCGCCTGCGCGTGATGATCCTCACACGTGCTTCGCCTTCCGCGCGGTTCCTTTGCACCATGGAATGGAAGGCCACCAAGCTCTACAGCATCCTCAATTTCAAATGCCCGCATTGCCATGAGGGCGCGTTCTACGCCGGCAGGCACCTGTACGACCTGAAGCACATCGGCGATGTGAACAAGCACTGCCCCGCCTGCCATCGCAAGTTGAGCAAGGAGGTGGGCTTCTATTACGGAGGCATGTACGTGAACTACGCGCTCAGCATCACCTTCAGCCTGCTCATGTACGGCCTTATCTACCTGATCGCACCCGGGCTGGAGTTCATGTGGACCTTCCTCCTGATCATCGTGGCCACGGTGCTGTGCGTGCCGCTGCTCTACGGCCTCTCCAAGATCATCTGGGCCAATCTGTTCTTCGACTACCAGGGTCCGGCGTCGTCGGCGCCCGCGGTGCCGGGCGCGACCGGTCAGGTGAAGTAGGGCTCCAGCTCATCGCCGAAGTACTGCATGGCGTTGCGCACGCCGAGTGGCAGCCCGCCGCCAAGTGCGCAGAGCGATCCGATCTCCATGGTCTCCACCAGGTCGTTGAACAGGGTGCGATCGATACGCCGCCCCTGTTTCGCGCCGCGGATCAGTTCCTTGCCGCGCGTGCTGCCGATCCTGCACGGGAAGCACTTGCCGCAGCTTTCCATGGCGGTGAATTCGAAGAGGTGCTCGAGGTAGTCCAACATGGGGAAGTCCGCCGGGATGGAGAGCACGCTCGCGTGGCCCAGCAGGAAGCCGTTGCGCTGGAAGCTCTCGAAGTCGATGGAGAGGTCGTTGATCCGCTGCAACGGCACGATGCCCCCGAGCGGCCCTCCGATGTGCAGCGCCTTGGTGGGCCGTGCGAAACCCCGGCCCAGCTCGTCGATCACGCGGCCGAGCGGTGTGCCGCATTCCACTTCGTACAGGCCGGGGCGCCGGAACCCGCTGTCCAGGCACACCAGCTTGCTGCCGTTGCTCTTCTCGCTGCCGAGCTGCGCGAAAGCCGCACCGCCGTGCTCCACCACCCACGGCACGCAGGCGAGCGTTTCCACGTTGTTCACCACCGTGGGCCGGTTGAACAGGCCTTGTTGCGCGGGGTAGGGCGGGCGCGTGCGCACCTCGCCGCGCTTTCCTTCGATGCTGTTGAGCAACGCCGTCTCCTCGCCGCACACGTACGCACCGGCGGCCTTGATCACCTTGAAGCGGAAGTCCGCACCGCTCCCTTTGATGTTGTTCCCGATCCAGCCCTTCGCTGCGATCTCCGCCACCGCTTGCTTCACGCGCTCCACCGCTTCGGGGTATTCCGCGCGGATGTAGAGCACGCCGGTGTCGGCGCCCACGCAACGACCCGCCAGCATCATGCCCAGCAGCACGCGGTGGGGCCGCTGTTCCAACAGGTAGCGATCGCTGTACGCGGCGGGATCGCCTTCGTCGGCGTTGCACACGATGTACTTGCGCGGTGTGCCGTTGCCCGTGGTGTCCTGCGCATTGCGGCATGCCTCCAGTTTGAAGCCCATCGGGAAGCCCGCGCCACCGCGACCACGGATCGTGGCGGTCTTGATCTCGTTCAGTACATCGGCGCCGTCGCCCTTCAGCACGCGTTCCCACGATGCATAGAACTCCTCCAGCGGCGGCATCGGCGCGGTGAGGATCGGCCGCTCCATCGACGTGCCCACATGGTGCGCGTCCATGCCCAGGTCGCTCCCTTTCCGCACCACCTGGTCGTACCGGTCGATCGCGGTGCCGCTGTAGGTGGTGCCGTCCACGTGGAAGGCGCTGTTCTCGTGGCAGCGGCCCAGGCAGCACATGTGCCCGATCTCTGCGGCGGCGAACCGCTGCGCCAGTTCCTGGTGCACGCGCTGCTGCGTGCCGGCCACCAGGCAGGCGCTGCCGTTGCACACGTACGCCCGCTTGCCCTTGTTCCCTTCCTTCAGGAAGTCGTAGAAGGAACTGGTGCCGTAGGTGATGGCTTCGCCGATGAGGAAGTCGTCGGCGATCGCGGTCAGGTCGGCGGCATCGGGCGTACCGGTAGGCGCAGCGGCGTGCTGCAAGCGTTCCCACAGCGGATCGTTCAGCTCCTTTCCGTCGCGGCCGGAAAGGGAGGAGATGTTCTTCGACATGGCATGGGCCAAGGTAATGGGCGGCGCCGCGCGGCCCATGGGCGCCGGGGTTCCGCTTTCTTTGGATCATGCCGATCCCCCCACCGCTGCGCACCGAGGAGGTGGCCGCCTTGCGCGCGCTGTTCACCCGGTCCAGTGCCGCCACGGAGGCCGAGCGCATCGCGCGCTGGACCGACCTGATGCAGCGGCCGCTGCGTTCCGCACGCCCGTTGATCGATCTGCACGACCTGTTGCTGTTCGCCCTTGCCTTCCCGCGTTCCGGAGCCGATGCGGCCTTCGCCACCGCCGGGCTCGAACGCGTGGCCGCAGTGGCGGCGCGGCTCTCGCAGCGGAGCGCCACGCAACGCCATGCGCTCATGAACTCCGGCATCGCGGGCACCTTCGCACGCGCGGCGTTCGGCATCGACCTGGTGCGGTGGATGGCGGACCTGCCCCATGCCGATCTGCGCGTGGACGAACTGACCGGCGACGCGGACCGTGTGCGCCGCATCTGGATGGCCTGCGCCGCCCCCGCCGAGCGCGAGGCCGTGGAGGATGCCCGGCACAGCGCCCGCGACCGGTCGCGCTTCTTGATCGGTGCGCCCGATCGCCGCGGGGTGCAACGCCTCGTGGCCCTGATCGATGCCGCCGCTCCCGGGTGGCCGCTCCGCCAGGTGTTGTGGGAGGACCTGGGCCCCACGTTGCGGATCGGTACCGGCGCGCCCGGCTGCACACGCACGTTCGCACGCGTGGTGCACGCGAACACGGCGTGCTTCGCACCGGGCCCCTGGCCGGACGACGAACCCGCGCGTCCGGGACCCGCGCGGAAGGTCGCGCTCACCGGCGCGGCCCGCCATGCCCTGCTCGATGCCGCGCGCGGCGTGCTCATCGGTCACCTGCGCGAGACCGACACGGCCACGTGCGCACGCGCGGAGGACGTGGAACTCTTCGACATGGGCGACGGCATCCGCGTGCTGCTGCTGCACCTGCCCGCCGGGCGGCGCACCGTGTTCGATGCCTACGTGGGCTACGTCGCCTTCGCCAACGGTGTTCCCGTGGCGTACGGCGGCGCGTGGATCTTCCCGGGCAAGAGCAAGATCGGTGTGAACGTGTTCCCTGCGTTCCGCGGCGGACCCTCGTCGCTGATCTTCGCGCGCATCATCCGGTGTTATGCACGGCGCTTCCGCGTCGGTGTGTTCGAGGCGGAAGACTACCAGCTGGGGCACCACAACCCCGATGGCATCCGTTCGGGCGCGTACTGGTTCTACCACCGGCTCGGGTTCCGCACCACCGATCCCGCGTTGCGGCCGGTGGAGCAGGAGGAGCGAGCGCGCATCGTCGCGGATCGCACCTACCGCACACCGCACGCCGTGCTGCGGCGGTTGGTGGCGAAGCCCATGCGGTTGCAGCTGCGCGCTTCGCGGGCGCCGGTGTTCGAGCCGATCGATCTGGGCGAGGCCGTGCTGCGGCACCTGGCTTCGCGCACGGGCACCGATCGGGCAACGGCGGTGCGCGACTGCGTGCGGCGCGTGGCCCGTCTCACCGGCGCCACCGCCCGCGCGCACTGGCCCGCGCACGAACGCGCGGCCTTCGAGGCGCTCGCGCCGGCACTCGACCGGATCCCGGACCTGGCCGCATGGAGCGCGGCCGATCGGCGTGCGTTGGTGCCGCTGCTGCGTGCGAAAGGTGCGCGCACCGAGGACCGCTACCTCGCCTTGCTGGCCCGGCACCCGCGACTGCTGCACGCCTGGGCCTCCGTCGCGAGCGCGCGCTGAACCGCCGCGTCATTCCTCGTCCGCCGCGGGCGGGTGCTTCGGCGTGCGGCGGTAGCGCTTTCCACTGTGCACCGTGCGCTCGCGGAAGCGCCCGTCGACCGCACCGGCCGCTGGCGGCGCGGCGCGGGTGGCGGGGCGCGCGG
>CAZFAW010000040.1:7544-12013 GCA_964517015.1 uncultured Chryseobacterium sp. | reverse complement strand
TTCGCCAAGCAGGAATTCGACCGGCGCGGGGCACAAGCGCTCATGGACGTGTACAAGACCTACCAGACCACCTTCCCGAACGACACCATGGCGCCGGAGTACCTGTTCCGTGCAGCAGGTCTGTCCAAGGCGCTGGGCGATCCGAGGACCAGCGTGGAACTGTACGACCGGATCATCAAGACCTATCCCGAGTGGCGTCGCATCGCTTCCACGTACTACATGAAGGCGTTCACCATCGACGACGGGTTGAACGAGAAGGGGCGGGCCAAGCAGGCCTATGAGGAAGTGATCATGCGCTTCCCCGATCATCCCTTCGCGAAGGATGCGCGCGCCATGATCGACAATCTCCAGTACACGGACGAGGAATTGATCGAGCGCTTCAAGAAGATGAACGCCGACAGCGCCACGGCGCGGAAGTAGCGCGCGGTTCAGCGCACGGCGGCCGAAGCGAGTGCGCTGGAAAGCACCGCCTTCCCGCGTGCCACGATCCCCAGCGGCCGACCCACGAACCGCTGTCCGATGAACGGGGTGTTGCGCGCTCTCGATCGGAGGTCCGACGGTGCGAACACGTGGTCCATCGCGGGGTCGAAGAGCGTGATCTCGGCCTCGGCACCTTCCTCCAGATGCGGGACGGGAAGGCCCAGCACCTTGCGCGGTCCCTGGCAGAAGCGTTCCACGATGCGGCGCGTGCTCATGCGTCCTTGCATGGCCGTGTTCGCGGCACTGTAGCTTGTTTCAAGGCCGATCGCACCGAAGGCTGCCGCGCCGAACTCCAGCACCTTGTGCTCCACGTCCTCCGGGCGATGGTCGCTCACCACCGCATCGATGGTGCCATCCTTCACCCCTTCCCGCAGTGCGTCGATATGCACCGGATCGCGCAGCGGTGGTGCCACCTTGTAGTTCGTGTCGAAGCCCCGCAGGCAACCATCGTCCAGGAGCAGGTGGTGCGCTGCCACGGAAGCGGTCACGTCCAGTTTCGCCTGTTTGGCCTGCCGCACCAGTTCAACGCTGCGGGCCGTGCTCAGCAGCGCAACGTGCAAGCGGCCGCCCGTATAGGCCAGCAATTCCAGGTCGCGCAGCAACGTGATCACCTCCGCCTCGGCGGGAATGCCTTTCAAACCCAGCCGCACGTTCATGTTGCCTTCGTGCATCTGGCCGCCGGCAGCCAGGTCCGGATCGTTGGGGAAGGCGACCACGGTGCCGCCGAAGCCCTTGGTGTATTGGAGGGCCAGCATCATGAGCCGCGTGTTGCGGATCGGCGAGCGATCGTCGGTGAAGGCCAGCGCGCCGGCCTGTTGCATGTCGAAGGTCTCGGCCAATTGTTCGCCCTTCATGCCCCGGGTCAACGCGCCCAGCGGGAGCACGCGCACCGCATGCGCCTGCGTTCTTCGGAGCATGTACTCGATCCCCGCGCGTGAATCGACGGGAGGGTGGGTGCTGGGCAGCACCGCCACGGCGGTGAACCCTCCCGCGGCCGCCGCATCCGATCCGCTCACCAGGTCTTCCTTCTGTTCATCGCCCGGATCACGGAAATGGGCGCACAGGTCCACCCAACCGGGCGAAACGTGCAGGCCTTTCGCATGCACTTCGGTGGCCTCGCCCTTGGGCACGCGTTGACCGATCCGTTCGAAGCGGCCGTTCCGCACCAGCACGTCCACCTGTGCGTCGTGGTGCGGACCACCGGGATCCACCACCTGCACCTGGCGCAACAACAGGTCCTTCATGTCCTCCAGCGGATCAGGGCGGTCTCGGCGATCAGGAGCAGCAGGGCCGTTCCGATGAACCACATCCACAGCTTCCGCCCTTCGTCGAGCCGCTTCAAACTTATCGAAAGGTCTTCCGTGGCGCCGTCCAGCACCTCGAACGCGGTGAGGCCCCGTTGCACGAGCAGGACACGCAATTCCTCCGGGGTGTAGCAGGAAAGATCGCTCTCGGACCGGGCCAGGTCCAGGGCGATCCGTTGGAGCGTGTCGCTGCCCTGCACCACGGCATACGCACCTTCCGGAAGGTCCAGATCATGCAACACCAGCGCATTGCCGCCGATGGAACGCCGGATCTCCGGCACCACATCCAGGCCTCCGGGGCCTTTCAAATGCACGGCCGCGTCGCCGGCGGGCGGGTCGGCTTCCATGGGGATGGCCGTTCCATCGCCGATGGTGTGGTACAAAGCGCCCATGGGCCGGCTCAGTTCGGCCATGCGCAGCAGCGAGGTGACGAACAACGCATGGCGGGTGAAGCCCTCGGCTCCGCCGCCGAGCGGAGATGCACACACGTACACCGTGCCTTTTCCCGATCGTGCGGCGGCCAGGAAGGCGCTCCCGTCCTGGAGGCGCAGGAGCACATCGCTCCCGGGCGGCATGCGCAAGGCGAACCGTGTGCGCACCTGCGGCAGGTCCACGTTGCGTGGCATGGTGCTGAACACCTCGCGGAAGAACGGTTGCTGGAGATCGATGCGGTCGACCTTGATGGCGGACGTGTCGCGGCGCCCCAACGATCCCGCGCCCAACTCGGCGAGCAGGGCGTTGTACCCGGACAGGTCGCTGTCCGTTCCGGGGAACACGGCCAGCGATCCCCCGGCGCGCACCATTTCCTTGAGCGCATGCACGGAGCCGCTCGGAAGGTTGGGCACCGCGTTCAGGATCGCCAGGTCGGCACGCGTCAAAGCGCCAAGGTCCAGGGACCGGAAGGGTTGCACGCCGATCGCGTGCGCGCTGTCGCCTTCGAACACGGCGGTGATGCGGCCATCGCTTTCACCGTCGTCGCCGCTCACGAGCAGTACGCGCAGGCCCTCGGCGGTCCGGTAGGCCAGGTGCAGGCGATCATCGAACGTTACCGGCTGATCGGTGATGCTCACCTCCGCGCGGTGCGGACCCGGGCGATCATTGGTGAAGCGCAGCACCGTATCGGCCACCGCACCGGCTGTTGCGCCGAACGTGGCCAGCGCGCGTTCCTGCCCATCGATGGTGAGGCGCAGGGGCACGTTCTCCAGATCGCGACCGCCGCGGTTCCGGATGCGCACGTGCAAGACCTCCGCCTGCCCCAGGCGCCGCACGGGCGAATCGAACCAGGCACTGTCGATGCTCAGGTTGTCCGGTGTGGTGGGGAGGATCGGAACGATGACCGTGCGCACGGTGCTGTCGTTCGTCCACCGATCCACGTCGGTGGTGGAGCGCTGCAGATCGGTGAAGAGGATGGCCCTTTTCGACCGGGCCTCGCTGCGCGAAAGCGCCTCGCGCTGCCTGGGCAGCACTTGGGAAAGCGGACGGCTGAAGGCGGACCCATCGACGCGCGACGCGGCTTCGAGCGCCTCGTCCCGGCCCACGAGCAATTGTTGGCGGCCCTCCAACGCGCCCGTGATCACCTGGAAACGATCGGTGGCGTTGTACGCCATGATGGCCTGTTGTGCGCCCGCACGGGCTTGGTCCAGCAACCGGCCCTGGGCGTTCTGCCCGTCCATGCTGTAGCTATCGTCGATGTACACCGAAACGGCGCGCTGGCCGGCCGTCGCCTTCGCTGCGTTCCCCGGCAGGTAAGGTTGCGCGAATGCGAGCACCAGCGCAGCCAGGGCCAGGCAGCGCGCGATCAGCACCAGCCAGTGGCGCACCTTCTTCTGCTGGCGCGTTCGCTGGCTCACCTCCTTCAGGTAGCGCACGTTGGGGAATTCGATGCGCTTGAAACGGCGCAGCTGGAAGAGGTGGATGAGCACCGGGATGGCGAGGGCGAAGAGCGCCCAGAGGAAGCCGGGGTGGAGGAAGGCCATCGGTTGCGGCGCGAAGATCGCAGCGCGGGCCATGCGCGCGCGTGAAAAAGTGCCAATGCGCGGAACGGGGCCCCTCCTCAGTGCGCCACCAGTCGGTCCAGCAGGCCGTTCACCGTGGTGCCCACGATCAAGGACGCCCTATGCTGCGGCGCAAGGAAGCCCTGGGCCATCATGTGGTCCATCTGGGCCACGAGGTGATCGAAGTACCCGTCCACGTTCAGCAGGCCGATGGGTTGCCGGTGCAGTCCCAGTTGTTTCCAGGTCAGCAGTTCGAAGAGCTCGTCGAGCGTACCGAACCCACCGGGGAGCGCGATCACCGCATCGGCCAGTTCATGCATGCGTTGCTTGCGTTCGTGCATGGTGCCGGTCACGATCAGGCGGCTGATGCCTTTGTGCGCCACCTCGCGCTCCTTCAGGAAGCCGGGGATCACACCGATCACTTCCCCACCACGCTGCATCACGGCATCGGCCACCACGCCCATCAAGCCCACATCGCCGCCTCCGTACACCAGGCCGATCCCTCGTTCGTGTAGCGCTGCGCCGAGCGTTTCCGCCGTGCGGGCGTGCACGGGGTCTGCTCCTGTACTGGAGCCGCAGAAGACCACGATCCGTTCCACCATGGGCCTGCGAAGATGATGCAGCCCGTGTTAACGGCTTTAACAGGGCGTGTCAAATTGCGTTGATCCGGCATGATCGGCCGCGGCGTGAT
>CAZFAW010000040.1:3649-7444 GCA_964517015.1 uncultured Chryseobacterium sp. | reverse complement strand
TAGCACACCAGGCCGATCACGAGCCAGATGCCGAACCACTTCCAATTGCTCACCGCCATGCCGGTGAGCAGGTAACAACACGAGACCAGGCCCAGCAACGGGATCAAGGACCATGACCTGCGGAAGGCCAGGAGCCCCAATGCGGCGCAGAGCACATAGAACACCACCAGGGGAATGTCAGGGGGGAAGCCGGTGCGGCCGAGCGCGCGGTGGAAATGGTGCGGGTCGAACCGCACGATCAGCCCGAGCGCCACCAACCCGATCAACGGTGCGAGGTACTTGCCGTTGATGTACGGAAGGTGGAATCGCCCGTGGGTGCGTTCGCGCCGGGGCAGTACGAGCACGCCACCGCATACCAACACGAAGGCGAAGAGGGTGCCGATGCTGGTGAAGTCCAGGATGAAGTTCTCGTCGGTGAAGAAGATGGGAATGCCCACCACCAGGCCGGTGACGATGGTGCTGAAGCCGGGCGTCTTGTACTTGGGATGGATGCTGGCGAAACGTTGAGGCAGCAAACCATCGCGGCTCATGCTCATCCAGATCCTGGGTTGCCCCAATTGGAACACGAGCATCACGCTGGTCATGGCCACCACGGCTGCGATGCTCACGATGAAGAGCATCCATTTCACTCCGGTGATCTTGAACACCTCGGCCAGCGGATCGCTCACGCCCAGCTTTCGGAAATCGACCATGCCGGTGAGCACCAGCGCGAGGAGGATGTACACCACCGTGCAGATCACCAGGCTCCAGACCATGCCCCGCGGAAGGTCGCGTTGCGGATCGCGGCTTTCCTCTGCGAGCGTGCTCACTGCATCGAACCCGATGTAGGCGAAGAACACGGCGCTCACGCCGGCCATCACCCCGCCGAACCCGTTCGGCAGGAACGGGGTCCAATGTTCCAGGTCCACGTGGCCCAGGCCCACGGCGATCACGAGCACGATCACCAGCAGCTTCAGCACCACCATGGCATTGCTCACGTTGCGGCTCTCCTTCACGCCCACGTACACCAGCCATGTGATGAAGGCGTTGATCGCGAAGGCAGGCAGGTCCAGGATGATGCGCAGGCCCCCGATCACCGGGGCGGTGTGCCACGCGGTGAGACCCTCCCCGGCCGTGCCTGCGAGCGCCGCGTCGTGCGCGCTCCGGTAGTTGATCGAGAGCCACTCGGGCAGGTGCAGGTGCAAGGCATCGAGCAGGTTCGTGAAGTAGCCGCTCCAACTGAAGGCCACGTAGATGTTGCCGATGCTGTACTCCATGAGCAGCGCCCAGCCGATGATCCAGGCGAACAGTTCGCCGAAGCTCACATAGGCATAGGTGTACGCGCTTCCGCTCACCGGCACGCGCGCAGCGAATTCCGCATAGCAAAGTGCGGTGAAGCCGCATGCCACCGCGCACAGCACGAAGAGCAGCACCACGCCCGGGCCGCCGCTGTAGCAGGCTTGCCCCATGCTGCTGAAACTGCCTGCGCCAATGATCGCCGCGATGCCGAAGAAGGTCAGGTCGCGCGCGCTCAGCGTGCGGTGCAGCATGCCTTCCACATGGGGTTCGTGCTCGCGCTCCTGGCCGGCCAGGCTGGCGATGGGCTTGCGTCGGAACAGGCTCATGGACGTCGGTTCGGCGGGAAAGTAGTCGGGGATCGCGTTCCGCTCGCTGTGGCGTCCGATCACCCCTGGGATCCATCTGTGCGATCCGCGGGTTCGTCGACACTCGGATGGTGTTGGTGCGCCTGCTGCAACCCACCCGGCCGGGCCGGCGTTCCGGTGCCTCGCATCAAAACAAACAGACCATGCAGCTCTCTCTCTCCCGGGGCTTGTCGATCCTGATCGTTGGATGCGCCGGACAAACGCTCCAGGCGCAATTCGGCCTCGAACACGCGATCCCCATTGAAGGCCCTGTTTCCGTGGCACCCGTTGACCTCGATCTCGACGGCGACGTAGACCTGGTGGCCGGCACACGCGCCGGCCTCGGCTGGTTGCAGAACACCGATGGGCAGGGCACCATGGGTGCGCTCGTTGGGATCGGCGGCGCCGACATCTTCGTTCATGCGGCCGACCTGGACGCCGACGGCGATCCGGACATCGTGTCGTCCGTGGACCTGAACGGCGGTATCCGCTGGTATGCGAACGCAGGTGCCGGTGCGTTCGGTGCCCCTCAAACGATCAGCGCTGCGCTCTCGGCGAGCGATATCCGTTCAGGCGATCTGGACGGGGACGGCGACCCGGATCTCGTCTTCGCCCTGGAGAACGGGGACGTGGCTTGGAGCGCCAACACCGATGGCGCCGGATCCTTCGGCGTGTTGCAAACCATAGCGACGGCCCAAGCTGCAGAGGATGTGCAATGTGCCGACCTGGACGGCGACGGGCTCCAGGACCTCCTCTGGTCCAACCGCGCCATGGGCCCGGTGCATTTCGCGTTGAACCAGGGCGGCGGCAGCATGGGGACGGTACAAACCGTGACCGGAAGCCAGTTGGGCCGCGTAGCGGACATCGACGGCGATGGTCTGGACGATCTGATCTCCTATTCCAGCGCTTCATCGGCCCTATCCTGGCAGCGCAACCTCGGAGGTGCGTTCGACGCCGTGCTGCACGATATCGGCACCGGTATCGCTTCGCCCACGGACCTTGTAGCTGCGGACCTCAACGGCGATGGCACCATCGATGTCGCCGTAGCAGAGCAATTCCCTGACCGCCTGGTCTGGTATGCGAACGAGGACGGAGCAGGCGGCTTCGGCGCCGAGCAGGAAGCCGGAAGCGCGCTTTCCGCCCCGCGTTCCCCGGCCATCGGCGACCTGGACGGCGACGGTGACGCTGAATTGATCGCCACCAGTGTAGGCCAGCAGCGCTATGTGTGGTACGACAACCTGAGCCTGGCCAGCTTCACCATTTCCGGGCGGGTGTTCAACGATCGGGACAACAACGGGGTGTTCGGAGGCATCGATCATGGCCTGAACGGCATGGCCGTGCGCCTTTCCGATGGCAGTGTGGCCTATACGAACGCCGCAGGGATGTACTCTTTCCAGGTCGCTTCGGGCACCTATACCATCGAAGTCGACACACTTTCCGGTTGGGCGTTCACGGCGTCCGATCCCGAACTCACCGTGAACGTGCCGTTCACGGGTGAGGCTTCGTTGGGGAATGATTTCGCGTTCACCGCCACCGGCAGCGTGCCGGAGCTCACGCCCGTGCTGACCACGAGCCCGCGCAAATGCGGCTATGAGATCCTCTATTGGCTGGACGTGACCAACACCGGGAACGAAGTGGGCGAGGCTTCTCTGGCGCTGTCGCTCGATCCGTTGAACACCTTCGTGTCCAGCGAGCCGGCTTTCGACAGCCAATCCGGACAGCGCTATACCTGGAACCTGCACGATCTTGCCCCGACCCATGCGCGCCAGGTCCTCGTGCGCGTACTGGTGCCTAGTGCGGAGAACATCGGCACCACCGTGGTGGACAGCCTGCGTTCCGAATTGCGCCAGATGGGCAATGTGGTGCATTCGACGGTGTGGACCGAGGCGCATACCCTCACGTGCGCATACGATCCGAACGACAAGCAGGTGATGCCCGAGGGAGCCACACCGCAGCACCTCGTGGCCACCGGACAGCACCTCACCTACACCATCCGCTTCCAGAACACCGGCACCGCGCCTGCGGACCACGTGGTGGTGATCGATACCCTGGATGCCGATCTGGACCCTGCGACCCTGGAGATCCTGGGTGCCAGCCACACCATGCACGTTTCCATGACCCAGGACCACGTGCTCCGTTTCGATCTTCCGAACATCCAATTGCCGGACAGCGG
>CAZFAW010000040.1:0-3549 GCA_964517015.1 uncultured Chryseobacterium sp. | reverse complement strand
AGTGACCGACATGGACAATGATGGGGACAAGGATGTGCTGATCGCCTCGCGATCGGGCCTTCAAGTACTCATCAATACCAATGGATCGGGTTCGCTCAGCGTTCCTGTATTCGTGAGCACCACCGATGCGATCGGCCAGGTGGGCGACGTGGATGGCGACGGCTACCCGGACGTGGTCGGTTCGAACGACATGGACGGCGGGATCTTCTGGTACCGCAACCTGGGCACCTTCGGGTACGCCGGGGCGCAGACCATCGATGCAGCCGCTACCGCCGAAGCGATCGTACCGGGCGATGCCGATGGTGATGGTGACCTGGACCTGATCGTGGCATTGGAGAACAACACGCTGCAATGGAGCGAGAACACGGACGGGCTCGGGACATTCGGTCCCTTGGCCCAGATCGCCTTCGCGAGCAACGTGAAGGACCTTCAACTGCTGGATCTCGACACCGACGGGGATCTGGACCTGAGCTGGAGCACCACGGCCACCGATGAGGTGTATTGGAACATCAACACCGATGGTGCAGGCACCTTCGGACCATCGGCCTTGTTGAGCAATGCCGGTCGAGGGATCCAAGCCGACATCGACGGCGATGGCCGAGCGGACCTCGGCATGGTGAACGACATGGGCGGCCAGGCCGTCTGGCAGCGCAGGGATGCGGGCGGTGTGACCTTCGGCATGGTTCGCTCCATCGAATCCGCCCTGGACCAGCCCGGTGCCATGCTGGTGAACGATCTGGATGGCGATGGCGACATGGATCTCGCGCTCACCAGCCTGCTGACCGACGAAGTGATGTGGTACGAGAACCTCGACGGGCAGGGCAGCTTCGGCCCTCGTCAGGTGATCGGTGCCGGCGTGGACGGCGCCGAGGTGCTGGCGGCCGGTGACCTGGACAACGATGGCGACCTCGAACTCTTCACCGCGAGCGCTTCGCAACAACGCGTGGTGCGGTACGACAACCTGGCCAACGCCACCGACATGATCGTGGGCCGCGTGTTCAACGACCAGGATACCGACGGCGCCTTCAACGGCACCGACCATGGGCTGTACAATGTGCCGGTCACGATCCCCGGTGTGGGCACCACCTTCACCAACCACGCAGGCGTGTACTGGTTCGCGGTGCCTTCCGGTACCTACACGGTGAACGCATCCGCGCCCAGCGGGTGGGACTTCGTAACGCCTTCCGCGCTCAACGTGGTGCTGGGCTCGCCGAACAACGGTTCGCACGAGAACGATTTCGCCCTGCACGCCAACACCACCATCCATGAAGTGGAGGCGCAACTCACGAACGCGCCCACGCGCTGTGGCATGGACATCCAATACTGGATCACGGTGAACAACATCGGCAACCAGGTGGACGACCTCCATCTGACCCTGGACCTGGAGGACCTGAGCGGTTTCGTGAGCGCCGAGCCTGCGCCTACGAGCACCGGTGCCGGCATGCAAACGTGGATCTTCGAGGCCGTGCAACCCACGCACCATCGGCAGGTGGTGCTTACCGTGCACCTGCCCGATGCCGCGCACATGGGCGAGGTGCTCCATGATGCGCTCCATGTGGAAGCGTGGCAGGGAGGGAGCATGGCCTACCAGGCCACCTTCACCAACGAGCCGGTGCTGGAATGTGCGTTCGATCCGAACGATAAGCTGGTCCATCCCCAGGGCGAGGGTCAGGGCCACCTCGTACCCATCGATCAGCAACTCACCTATACGGTCCGTTTCCAGAACACGGGCACCATTCCCGCGCAGAACGTGATCATCGTCGATCCATTGGACGCTGACCTCGACGCGGCCACGGTGCAGGTGATCGGTGCCAGCCACCCTATGCACACGCTGGTTTCCGAGAACGGCGAGATCACCTTCGAGTTCCTGGACATCCAACTACCGGACAGCGGCAGCAACGAGGCCGCCAGCCACGGCTATGTTCAGTTCACCGTAAGCCCGTTGGGCGGTCTTCCCGATCTGACCCCGGTGCACAACACCGCCTCCATCTACTTCGACGCGAACCCGGCGATCGTGACCAACACCACGCTGAGCACGCTGAGCTACGGTGTGACGGGGGTGCACGAAGCCGAGGTGAACGGGGATGCGTTCATCCAGGTGCAGCCGAACCCGGCCTTCGACATGGCCACGATCCACATCGGTTCCGGCCTTCAGGGCCGTGTTACGATCGATGTGTACGACGAAGCCGGGCAACGCGTGATCCGCCTCGTTCGCAACACCAACACGATCATCATCCATCGCGAGGACATGCCAGCGGGTGTTTACTTGTTGCGTGCCACCGACGAGAACGGTCGCGAAGCGATGACGCGCCTGATCTGGGGCCGCTGAGCGGTTCCCACACCCAGGCCGAACAGCGCGATATCGTACTTCACGGGATCCACAGGGTCGAACGCACGGAGCGCTTCCGTGAGTTCGACCACTGCTTTCCAATCGTCCTGTGCGCGCGCGAGCAACCCCAGCTCGCGTGCCACGCGACCGGAGTGCACGTCGAGCGGCACATGGAGCGCCGAAGTCGGGATGCGTTCCCAGAGCCCGAGGTCGATCCCGCGATCCAACGGACGCACCATCCACCGCAGGAAAAGATTGATCCGCTTGGCGTTGCTGCCTTTGGAAGGATCGGCCACGTGCTTTTCCGTGCGGCGTTCATGTTCCCGTTCGAAGAAGCGCTGCTTGAAACGCGAGATGGCAGCGCCCATGTCGCCGATGACGTTCCTGTCGAGGAAGGCGTCCTCGATCCCGCCGTAGGTGAGGTACAGGTGGCGCAACCCGAAGATGAAGTCGCGCAGGTCGATCGCGTTGAAAGTGCGATGTACGAAGCGGTCGAGGCGGGAGAGGTCGGAAGTCGTCGCGTGCATCACGAAGTCGAAGGGTCGCTGATCCAACAGCTCGCCAAGGCGAAGGGCGTTGGCGATGATGGTTTTGCGCTGCCCCCAGGCGATGGTGGCGGTAAGGAAACCCATGATCTCCGCATCGCTCCGTTGGCTGAAGGAGCGCGGAACCTGGATAGGATCATCGGCCACGAACCCGGGGCATGCAAGCCGGTCGTAGGCGTCATCGAGCAGTTCCTTGAGCTCCGATGCGCGTCGCACGCGCGCTGGCGCCATGACTTGATTCAGCGCCCGTAGCCCGGCATTTCCACCTGCTCGTAGCCGTCCAGGCTGAACACACTCTCATCGACCTTGCCCACTTGCACCTCCTTCATGTAGCAGTGCATGCTGGATTTGCCATCGGCGTCCACCCATTCGAATTCCAATGGGAAGCCTTTCAACTTGGACATGCGCCCGGTCATGTTGGGGTCGCCGTTGCTCACGTTGCGCAACATGTCTTCGAACGGGGTAGGCAGGTCCTGGGCCACCCAACCCGTCCATGTGCCTTCCTCGCTCGTGCTGATCACTTTCACGCAGGTGTGGCCATCGATCACCTTCGTCTCGCTGGTCACGGTCACATCGACCTTGCCGGGATCGTGCGTCCCCTCCATCGTCACCTTCTTCTTCCTGGACTTCATGGCGGTCCTATTTCCCGATGCGTCGGTTACCAGCATGTATTGC
>CAZFAW010000039.1:0-12129 GCA_964517015.1 uncultured Chryseobacterium sp. | reverse complement strand
TCTCCAGCAGCAAGGGTGCGATCCCGATGGTCAGCATACCGCCACCGAAGGACGTGGTGCCGCCCGACAGGTCGTGCACGTGACCGATGTTCCATGCCAGGGGCACATCGAACACCGCCGGGCCGTCGGGATGCCACACCACCCAAGCCTGGACGCCGCCGGGCCTTGCCAGGCCGATCACCCATGTGCCATCGGTCACGGATCGCTGGACCATGGTGGCGCCCGTGAGCCATTGGGCGGTATGCGCGTAGGCCAGACCCGCTGCGGTGATCCCGTCGTACTGGCCCGGAACGATCGAATAGCTCAAGTCAACGAAGTCGCTGCTCCAGCCGGCATGAATGTCCCAGGCATACCAATTGAAATTCGACACGCCGAAAGACCACTGCACCAGGTAGGCGCGCGCCACGGCCGCAGCCTGTTCATCGTCCGGGAGCGCGAGTCCGTTCATGAAGGAGACCGCGCCTTCCGTGTTCCAGAGCGGCTTGTCCTCCACCCCATGGTAAGCCATCAGGTTGCGCATGCCGATGATCTCGGGCACCATTTCTTCCGGGCGCCTGCTCGGATAGTGGTGCCAGCTGATCACATCGACGGCGTTGGCGCCGCCCAGTTCCAGGAAGTGCGCCAGGCGTTCCGGACCGGTGAAATTGGGCGAGAGGATCAGGTTCGCCGGGTCGATCGCGCGCAAGGTGGCAGCCGCGCTGTCGGTCAGTTGCACGAGGTCTTCCATGGTGCCGGAATAATCCTGCTGGTCCACTTCGTTCCAGATCTCCCACTGCCCGATCCGGCCCAGGAAACGATCGCCCAGCACTGCGGCATATTGTTGCCACGCGGCCGGATCGGCCGGCGGCAGCGCCGGAGAAGGGGCTGCCCATGGCGGGCTCTGCCCCATGGTGTACAGGATCCGCATGGTGGTGTCGTGGTCCTGCACCATGTCCACGTAGTACTGCAAGCGGAAGGCGAAGCCGGAGGTGCCACCGGGATCGTAGATCCAATCGGCGGGATCCAGCAACGCATCCTCCCACGGCTCCATGATCTCCCATGTCGTACCGGTGTTCCACAAGCGCAGCATGCCGGAATGGGTGGGCGGCCACGTCTCGTGCTGCCCCCACTTGTTCACGTGCATGCCGAAGTAGTACGGGGGAATGCTGTCGGTCAGCGTCACGGGCGCGTTCCACACGGCCGCGCTGATGTCTGCGAAGGCGGCATCGTCCACGATCAGCGATCCGGTCGTGCGCGGCTCCACCACCAGTCGTCCGGGAACGGTGGCCGCATCATCGGGTATGTCGCGGTCGAACCCGCCTTCGATCACCACCTGCACTCATGCGGTATCCACGTTCACCAGCCGTACGGCCGGTACCCAGTAGTACGGAACGCGTTCCTGCAGGTACACCGCCACGTTCATGGCGGCCGCCGCACGCAGCCACACCGAAGCGCGATAGGTGTTCCCCGCAGGGAAGTCGAGCGCCTGCGCGAGCAACGTGGCGCCGCCGCCGAGATCGCCCACGTCGATCCGCTGCGCGCGCAGGCCGCCGTGCACCTGGTCGCTCTCGGGTGAATACACGACGCTCGGGAAGGGCGATCCGTAGGTGATGGCCGTCCAGCCGGCTGCCGTGGTGCTGAACGAACCTTCGAATCCGGGGTTGGTGAGGCTTTGCGCGCACAACGTGGTGAACGGCACGGCATGCAGCAGTGCGCCCAGCGCGCGGCTGCGGCACCGTGCGGTCCGAAGCAGCTGGCCCATGTACGAAAGATAGGCCGACGCGCCGCTCCGGAGGCGCCGCTCCGGAGGCGCCGTTCCGGCACGCATCAACGATCCAGTGCGAAGCGCAGCACGTGCGTTGCACCTGCCGGATCGTGGTACGTGAGGCCGTACACGCCGGTAGGCAGTCCGGACACACGAAGGCCGTGCTCACCGGCCGCCGGCACGGGAACGGTGCGTCCGGTCATGTCCGAGAGCCGCACATCGGCTGCTTCGGGCAGGCCATGCACCACGACGGCGCCGGGATCCGTCCGTTCGATCCATGGCGAACCGCTGCCATCGTGCACCACGGCGATCGGCCCGAACGTGCGGGCCGCACCGTCCAGGTCCACCTCGATGAGCCGGTAGTACGCCACCCCGCGCAGCGGATCGGGATCGTACAGGGAATAGTGCACCGCCGCCTGGCTGTTCCCTGCCGCGGGCGTGCTTCCGACCGGCAGGTAGGCGGAGGCGTCCGCACTGCGTTCCACGACGAAATGCCCCGTGTTCGCTTCCGTCGCGGTCGACCAGTCGAGCCGCACGCGCGCACCCTCGTCGGTTCCCGAGAACGCGAGCAGTTCGATGGGCAGGATGCCGACGGATTCCCAGACATAGTCTTCCGTTTCCCCGCGAGGTGCCGCCATGTAAGGCATGGTCACGGCCATTGAATCGATCGACAACCGCAGCCGGATGTAGAAGAGCCCCAACGGATTCGCGCCCACGGGCACCACGAATTGCATGAGGTGCGTGGCCGTACCGCTGGCCGCGGCCTTGGTCACGGTGTTGAGGGAACTTTCCAGCGTGTCCAGGAAATCGCCATCGGCGTTCCAGTCGATGTACGCGTGGAGATAAGCCTTGGTGGTGGTGGTATTGGTCGCTTCCACCGGTAGCGCGAAGGGCACGCCGGGACCGGGCCACGCGGCCGTGTAGGGGTTCCCGGACAACGCATCCTCCTCCACCCCATCGCCATCGGCCAGAACGCTGTTGTTCGCCAACGGCTCCGGGTCCGGTCCGGTGGTGCCCAACACCAGCCCGCTGAACAGCGTGGAGGCCGCGGCCGGTGGCTGATAATTGATGTTCATGTCGTACTCGATGGGCGCATCGCCGTAGTCGTACGCCACGTTGGTGATCGCGATCTGGCAGCTCTCGGTGGCGTCGCATCCCGCCGCGCTCAAGGCGGTGAGACTGATGGCCACGAAGCCGTTCGCCACATCGAGCGGTGTGGGCGTGTATGAAAGGATTGGCGCCGCAGGGCTGCCACCACCCGCCAGCACCGGCACCGTGGTGCTTGACCATTGCACCGAGGCAGCGCCCGTGATCGCGATCCCCGTGAACACCAGGGTGCCGCCCGCAACGATCGAACCCGGACAGGCGAAGCCGCCGATGGCGGGCACCGTGAGCGCGACCACACCTGCCGCATCCGTGGCCACATTGCTCTGACCGGTGGCGTTCAACGAGGTGTGGATGCTGTCCAACTGCGCGGAAAGGTTGGTGGCGGTGCCGCCGATGTTCAGGTCCACCTGGAAAGTCGATGTACCCGGCGGCAAGGCGATCACGGGGAGGAATTGGGAGCCGGTGAACGAGTAGAGCGCGTACGGGACGAACGGATAGGCCGGATCCAGCACGTTCGGCGCGGCCAGGATCGTTCCGGCCGACAGGTTGTAGGGTTCGCTGGCGAAGGTGGCCCCCGCACCGGTGAGGTCCAGGTGCAGGTCGGTGTTGTTCACCGTGGTGCCGCTGGAATTGGTGATCGTGATCGTGGCGGTGGCGTAGTTGCCGTTGCCGCAACTGCTGGTCGCAGGGATGTTCACCGTGATCGCGATCAGATCGCCCGAAGGGCAGGCGGTGCCTGCAACGGGAATGACCGCATTGTCGGTGACATGCACCGCACCGTTGAAGCCGTCGATGTTGAGGAAGCCACCGGCGTTGAACCCCTGGTCCGGCAGCACGCTGGGGGCGGCATCGCCCACGTTCACGGCCGTAGCGGCGATGCCCATGCTCAGGTCGTAGGTCCCGGCCGCCACCCCACTGTAGTCGTAGACGTATTGCCGAACGATGCATGCGCCGGCCCCCAGTAGCAAGGGCAGCTCGTGCTCGCCGAACTTGGCCAGGTACGCGTCGTCGTTGCTATTGTTCACTGTTTGGTGCGCGCCGGCGGTGGCCACATCGATCAGGCTCGGGGTGAAGCCCGCGATGTAGATGTCGCCTGCGGTGTTCACGGCCACGGAATATTGTTCCTCATTATCGTCGCCACCGAAATAGGTACCCCAGCTCAAGGTGCCATCGCCGTAGAATTTCATCACGAACGCATCGTCGCTCGCCGGGTCGATCGTTTCCTTGAACGAACCGGTGGTGGCGATCAGGTCGGGGCTCTGGGTGAAGCCGGCCACCACCACTTTGCCCGTTGGATCGATCGCCACATCGGTAAGGTCCTCCGTGTCGCTCCCGCCGGCATAGGTGCTCCACACCACGTTCCCGGCACCATCGAACTTGGCCACGAAGCCGTCCTTGTTGCCCCCGCGGAACGACTGGTGCAGGGTGTTGTAGGCGATCCCGGCATCGCTGTCGGTGGTGCCGCTGAGGAACACACTGCCGTTCGCATCGCACGCCACGGAAGGTTGCTCTTCCACATCGGGCCCGCCGAAATACGTGGACCACTGGCGCACACCTGCGCTGTTGAACTTCGCCAGGTACACTTCGTCGGCCACGAAGGCCGGCTGGAACGAACCCGCCGAGGCGATGCCTGCGGGGCTGGTGGTCTCACCGACCAGATAGGCGTTCCCCGCAGGGTCGCAGGCCACGTTCGCCGCGATGTCCTCGTTCGCGCCGCCGTGGTAGGTGGACCAGAGCCGTGCGCCGGTGGTCGCATTGAACTTCGCCAGGAACTGATCTGAGATGCCCGCAAAGGCCGTCTGATGCGCGCCTGCGCTGGCCAGGTTGGTGGAACCTTGCGTGATCCCTGCCAGGTAAACACCGCCCGCGCCATCGAGCGCCACGGAATAGCCTTCCTCCGTGCTGGTGCCTCCGAAATAACTGCCCCACTGCCGCACGCCCGCGCTACTGAACTTCACGATGTACGCATCGGTGGAGCCGGAGAACGCAGTTTGGAAAGTGCCTGCCGTGGCGATGCCCGTCGTGCTCTCGGTGAAGCCCACCAGGTAGACGTTGCCCGCCGCATCGCAGGTCACGCCCATGCCGTAGTCCGCTCCCGCACCGCCATAGTAGGTGGCCCACTGCCGAACGCCTGCCGAATTGAACTTGGCCAGGAAGGCGTTGCGGTTGGCCGGCGCGGCCACCAGGTGCGCGCCTGCCGTGGCGATCGAAGCGGTGCTGCGCGTGGTGCCGGCGAGGTACACGTTGCCCGCGGCGTCCGTGACCACTGCACGTCCCTCCTCCAGCAGCGTACCGCCATAGTAGGTGGCCCAGTCCAATTCGCTCGCGTAGTTCCCGGGTTGGTTCAGATCGGTGAGCAGCACGGCACCGGGCACCGCGATCGGCAACGTGGGCGTGAGCAGGGCCGGTGCATCGCCCGTGTTGCAGATCGTGATCTCGTAGGTCACGAGGTCGTTGCAGCCGGTGCCGTTGCTGGAGATCCCGGTGGTGATGATCGCCTGCGGCGGACAGGTCACCGGATCGTTCACGCGCGCTGCGCCGTTGCTCTCGTTGTTGAAGGTGGCCGATTCATCGGCCACGGCCGTGGTGCCGTTCAGGATGCCGGGCACGGGGGGGGCATGGCCGGGCGCGGCGCCATCGTAGTTCACCACGGCGTACAGCATGTTCGTGGCGCCCAACGCCGCATGGGTGAACGTGCCGCTGTAGCTGCCGCCGGCTGCGATGGTCATGGCCCCCGCGTTCTGCACGGCCAGCAGGTTGGTGGTGGGCAGGGAAGGATCGCCGTCGTAGAAGCTCACCACCAACGCGCCGGTGAAATCGGCCCACGGGCCGTTGGTCACGGTGTAGTCCACACTGTAGTTCGGCGTGGGGGTCACGCACCCCGAGGCGTTGAAAGCGTTGAGGGCGATCGTGAGGTCGTAGGTGGGATCGGGAGCGCCCACGCAACCGGCATTGATCATGTCCTGCACCAATTGCACATTGGCGGATACCAGATCAGAATACGTGGGCGCGGCGAAATAGCCGCCCGGGCTGGCCACGTTCGTGCCCGCGAGCGCAGGACAGGACGATGCGGCTTCGATGGCCACCACGATGAGGTAGACCCCGTTGTTCTTCACCTGCGTGGCCAGGGTGGACAAGGCCGCGGGGACCTGCACGCACGCCGCATCCGTCATCAGTACGATCACCGGCTTGGCCACGCGCCCCACCACGGGGGTCTGGCCGATCTGCTGGAACGTCGAGAGCAAGGCGGTATAGGGATCGGTACCGCCCAACAGTGCGCGCGGCGCGGTCTGGTAGGCCAGCACATCGCTGAGCAGCGTGGTGTAGTTGGCCCCCACCGAAGGGAAACCGAATTGGAGCCACACGCTGGGGCTGTCCCAATCGGCAATGGCCATGCGGCTTTCGCCGGGCCCGTTGCCCCAGGGCTGCATGCCGTTGAAGAGCGCCGAGATGAACTGCCTGCTCTGGGTGTTCTCGATCGCGCTCACCGATCCGCTCTGATCGTTGGCCACGAACACATCCAATGCGCACAATTGGGCGGCACAGGGCACGGCGGCCGGGAACAGGAGGGTGCAAACGGAAAGAGCGGGTAGCGAGGCCCTCATGGGTGGTGGCGAGGGAGGTAATGGTCCTCTGGTCATCGAAGGAAGCCGTTCCCGCCTGGTAGCGGCCCCCGGATCCGATGAACCGGGCAGCAAAGGGGATGGAACGGACAACCGCCCGCCCCAGGGTGGCGACCGCCGGGGATCAGGGCGTACCGCGCCGTTCGCCGAGCGACCTTCGCCCCATGGAATTCGGCATCTACACCTTCGTCGATCACACGCCCGACCCGGTCACCGGTGAACACATCAGCGCGGAAGAACGCCACCGGCAGGTGATCGAGGAGGGCGTGCTGGCGGATCGGCTGGGCCTGGACGTGTTCGCGATCGGCGAGCACCACCGGCCCGACTTCATCGCCAGCGCACCGGCCGTGCTGTTGGCGGCCATCGCCGCACGCACCGAACGCATCCGCCTGGGCAGCGCCGTCACCGTGCTCAGCAGCGAGGATCCCGTGCGCGTGTTCCAGCAGTACGCCACGCTCGACCTGATCAGCAACGGCCGCGCGGAGATCATGGCCGGCCGCGGGTCCTTCACCGAGTCCTTTCCCCTCTTCGGCTACGATCTGAAGGACTATGATGCGCTCTTCAGCGAGAAGCTGGCCATGCTGCTGGAGATCCGCAAGCAAGAGGTGCTGCATTGGAAAGGCACGCACACCCCCACGATCCAGGGCCGTGGCGTGTACCCGCGACCGGTCCAACAGCCCTTGCCGGTGTGGATCGCCGTGGGCGGAACGCCCGAAAGCGTGGTGCGTGCCGCCACGCTGGGCCTGCCCATGACCCTGGCGATCATCGGTGGTGAACCCGCGCGGTTCAAGCCGTTCACCGATCTCTACCGGCGCGCGTGGGAACAGGCCGGCCGATCGGCGGGTACCTTCCGATTGGGGATCGGCTCGCACGGCTTCATCGCCGATACCACCGCCGAAGCCGCCGAGCTGATCTACCCGCGCTACGCCATGCAGATGGGCAGGATCGGGCGCGAACGCGGATGGGGGCCCGTGGGGAGGCCACAATTCGACTTCGAGATCTCGCCGAACGGCGCCATGTTGCTGGGCGATCCCGCCACCGTGGCCGCGAAGATCCTGCGCGAGCACGCGCTCTTCGGCTTCACGCGCTACAGCCTGCAGTTCAGCGTGGGCAGCGTGCCGCACGATCGCATGCTACGCTGCATCGAACTGTACGCGAACGAGGTGGTACCCCGGGTGAAGGACGCCCTCGCCGCGCGCGAATGACCCTTTGGTGACGGCCCGCGCGGGGATCCGCGGATCGTTGCGCATCTTGGTCCATCGTATCGCCCATGGACCGCCCTGCCCTGTTCGCCCGGCTCGCCCGGCACCGAGATGTGTTCCGTGCCCTCCTCAGCGGGCTTCCACCGGAGGAATACCGATGGAAACCCGCACCCGGGAAGTGGTGCATCCTGGAGGTCGTGTGCCACCTGCGCGACGAGGAACGCGAGGATTTCGGTGCGCGCTTGCGTTCCACGCTCCATACCCCGGAACGGTCATGGCCCAAGATCGACCCGGTGGCGTGGGTCACCGAGCGCCGGTACATGGAACAGGACTTCGGGACCGTGCTGGACGAATTCCTCGCGGAACGCGAGCGCACCGTGCATTGGCTCCGCTCCGAGCGCGATGGGTCCTGGCAGAACGCCTACGCGCATCCCACGGTGGGGCCCGTGAGCTGCGACCTTTTGCTCGCGAACTGGGTGGCGCACGACCTCCACCACATCCGCCAGATCAACAACCTGCGTTACGGGTACCTGGCGTCGATCAGCACCGTGCCGCTGGATTACGCCGGTCAGTGGTAAAGGCGAACGGCTACCTTGTCCGGCTCAATACCCCGAGCATGAACCCCACGTTGCGCAATTCCCTCGCGGTCCTGAGCGGCTTGGTCATCGGCGGCGCCGTGAACATGGCCTTGGTCGTGATCGGCGGAAAGGCGATGCCTCCGCCCCCCGGTGTGGACGTGAACGACATCGCGAGCATCAATGCACACATCGGTGAATATTCCGTGGCCCAGCTCATGGCCCCCTTCCTGGCGCACGCCTTGGGCACCCTTGTGGGCGCACTGGTCGCCGCGCGGATCGCGGTCTCGCACCACATGCTGCTCGCCATGCTCATCGGCATCGCCTTCCTTGCCGGTGGGATCATGGCGGTGCGGATGATCCCGAACAGTCCTGCATGGTTCAGTGCATTGGACCTTGCCGTGGCCTACCTGCCCATGGCGTGGCTGGGCGCCAGGGTGGGCCGCAAGCGCACCTGAGTCTCCTTCCCGGCAGCACCGCAACGTGCGAACCATCGCCTGCCCGCTTTCCGATCCCATGCTCCATGCACGGCCGCGGTGGCTCATGCTGTTGATCACCTGTGCCCATGGCCTGTTCCTCAAGGCCCAGTCCACGCCCCTGATCGCGGATCCCGGCTTCGAGATCCGTACCGATTGCCCGAAGCACTACACGCGACCGAACGAGCCGTTGCCCCTCACCACGTGGTACCTGGCCACGAAAGGCACGGCCGATCTGTTCACCCCGTGCGCCCGCTCGCAGGATGTCTCGGTGCCGGTGAACCTGTTCGGCAGCCAGCGCCCGCGATCGGGCAGCAACTATGTGGGCTTCGGGGCGAAGGATGCGACCTACGTGGAGTATGTGCAGACCCGACTCGCTCGCGCGCTGCGAAAGGGACGCACCTACGAAGTGATCCTGCACGTGAGCCTCGCGGACAACAGCCGCGAAGGAGTGATCGGGATCGGCGCCCTCTTCACCAAGGACCACCTGATAACGGACAACACCGACCCGCTGCGGCAACGACCGCAGCTGCGTGTGGACAGTGCCGTGCTCGATACCGGCCGCTGGGTGGCCCTCTCCGGGCGTTTCGTGGCCGAAGGCGGCGAGCGTTACCTGACCATCGGGTGCTTCCCGGGCGAGCGGCTCGAACTGGTACGCGCGCACCCTCGCCCCCAGAACGTGCAACCCTATGCCTACTACTACCTCGACGATGTGGTGGTGAGCGAAGTGGCGGTCGCGGTATCCCCCGCTGCGAACCCTTCGCCCGCAGACGCACCGATCGAAGATGTCGTGACGACCGTGCTGGGCGATGTGCTGTTCGAGCACGATCGCTACGCGCTCACCCCCTCGGCCATTGCCGCGATCGATGCGTGGTTCCAGGCGAACATCCATGGGCGCGAGGACCGCGTGGACGTGCACGGCTACACCGACGCCTCCGGAACGGAAACACACAACCAACTACTCTCCGAAGCCCGCGCACGTGCCGTTGCCGACCGCCTGGTGCATCTGGGCGTTCCGCCCGACCGCATCACCGCGCAGGGCCACGGCAGCGCGGATCCCGTTGCCGGAAACGATACGGACGAGGGCCGCAGGAAGAACAGGCGCGTGGAGATCGTGCTGCGCCGCGCCGGACCTTGACCGCTACGCCCGATCTTGTGCGCATGCACCGCGCGCTCGTGCTCTCCCTGGCCTGCGCCATTGCCTCACCGGACCTCCCGGCGCAGGAGCCGTCTTCCATCACTTCGCTGCGCGCGAAGCAGGCCGCCGCCCGGCACGACAGCACGCGCTTCAACGCCCTGCTGGAAATGGCCGGCGAGTGGATGGCCACGGAACCCGATTCAGCGTTCGCCTGCTGCCTTCGGGCACAAGCGTTGATCGGCGGCACGGGCCGGCCGAAGGACGAAAGCCAGGTGAGCGGCTGGCTCGGGTACATCGAAGAGCAGCGCGGGCACATCGACACGGCGATCGCCTATTATCGGAAGAGCCTCGCGGTGGCCGAACGGCTGAAGGACCGCGCAGGGCAGGCCGTGGTGCTCAACAACCTCGGAGCCATCTACAAGGACCAGGGCAAGATCGGCGACGCGCTCGACGCCCACCAACGCAGCCTCGCGATCCGCCACGCGCTGCACGACACCATCGGGATCGCCACGTCGCTCAACAACATCGGTTTGATCCTCTACGACCAGGGCCGCATACCCGAGGCCATGGAGCACTACACCGAAGCGCTGCGCATGTACGAAGCCGTGAACGATCCCAGCGGCGCATCCACCGCACTGCACAACATCGCGGGCATACACCGCGACATGGGCGACCTGGACGACGCACTGGCCTATTTCGATCGCGCACTGGCGCTCGAACGGTCCATCGGCGATCCCTACAGCCTGGGCAGCACCGAGGACAATGTGGGGAACGTGCTGGAACGCCAGGGCCGGTTGGACGAGGCGCTCGCGCACTACGAAGCGGCCCTGCTGGCGCACCAAAAAGCCGTCGATCCGCGCGGCATGGGATACTCGTTGCGCAACATCGCATCGGTGGAACTGCGGCGCGGGAACGCAGCAGCGGCGCTGGACCATGCCTCGCGCGCACTGGAGCATTTTGCGGCGAGCGACGACAAACGCGGAAGGTCGAACGCGCTCTGCACCATGGGCCAGGCCCTGGAAGCCCTCGGCCGTTCGGACGAAGCCCTCGCCCGTGGCGAAGAGGCGCTGCGGCTGGCGCGCGAGCTCGGCTACCCGCAGGCCTTGCTCGATGCCACCACCCTGCTGGGCCGGGCCTACCGCGCCCGGAGCCGCTGGCGGGAAGCGCTGGACATGCAGGACCTCGGCACCGCCATGCGCGACAGCCTGCGCAGCGAGGATGCCCGGCGCAGTGCGATCCGACAGCACTACCAATACGCCTTCGAGAAGAAGGAAGCGGCATTGAAGGCCGAGCAACAGGACCGCTTGCGCACGGAACGCAACCGGCGCACCATCCTGCTCATCTGCGGGGGGTGCGCGTTGCTTCTTGCCGTGGGACTGTGGAGCCGCCTGCGGTTCGTGCGCCGTTCGCGCGCCCTGATCCAGAAGGAACGCGACGTGAGCGATGGGCTGCTGCGCAACATCCTCCCGGAAGAAGTGGCCAACGAGCTCAAACAAAAGGGCCACGCCGAGGCCCGCCACTTCGACAACGTCACCATCCTCTTCACCGACTTCAAGGATTTCACCCGGGTGAGCGAGCAGCTGAGCCCGCAGGAACTCGTGGAGGAATTGAACGCGTGCTTCAAGGCGTTCGACGGGATCATTTCCGCCCGCGGGATCGAGAAGATCAAGACCATCGGCGATGCCTACATGTGCGCCGGAGGACTTCCCGACCCGCGCTCCTCCTCCACCGCCGATGTGGTGCATGCGGGGCTGGAGATGCAGGCATTCATGCACCAACGAAAGGCCGAACGCGATGCGCAAGGGCGCCCCGCTTTCGAGATGCGCCTGGGCATACACACCGGTCCGGTGGTGGCCGGTATCGTGGGGGTGCGGAAATTCCAGTACGACATCTGGGGCGATACGGTGAACACTGCCAGCCGCCTCGAATCGTCCGGTGAGGTGGGCCGCGTGAACATCAGTGGCAGCACGCACGCTCTGGTGAACGGCGACCCGGCGTTCCGCTTCGTTGCGCGTGGACCCGTTCAAGCCAAAGGCAAGGGGGCCATGGAGATGTTCTTCGTGGACCGCGCGTGAGGTCGCGACCTCAGTGCACCGGTTCCGGCTGCGTACCGTCGCCCAGCAATTCGAACGCCCGGTACACCGCCCGGTGAAGGAGCGTGGCGTGGCTTTCCGCGGGGAAGGCCTCGTACCACCAGCGCAAGGCGGCCTGCGGCTCCGAACGAAGCCCCGCCACGAACCGGTCCATGTATGCCTGCATGTCGG
>CAZFAW010000038.1:0-12214 GCA_964517015.1 uncultured Chryseobacterium sp. | reverse complement strand
GCTATAGCATCGTCGTCGGTTGCACATAAGCCGTGTGCGGCACGCCGGTCTTGCGAATGCCTGCGTAGCCCTCCGTTACATCCACGAAGTTCTCCCATCTGCGCTGCTTCAGCATCGAGGCGGCGATCATGCTGCGATAGCCGCCGGCGCAGTGCAGGATGAAGGGCTTGTCCTTGGGGATCTCGGCAAGGTGCTGGTTCAGCACGTTCAAGGGGATATTGACGGCGCCCACCACGTGCTCGCTCTCGTACTCGCTCTTCTTGCGCACGTCGATCACCAGCGGCTTCAGGGCGTAGCGTGCGGCGAAGTCCGCTGCGCTGATGCGTTGCACGGAATCCACCTCCTTGCCCGCCTGTTGCCATGATTCGAACCCGCCGTCCAGGTGGCCCAGGAGGGCGTCGTGCCCGATCCGGCTCAAACGCACGATGGCTTCCTCTTCCTTGCCCGGGTCGGCCACGAGCAGGAGCGGCTGCTTCAGGTCGGGGACCAGTTCACCCACCCACATCGCGAAGCTCCCGTCCAGTCCGAAGTTGATGCTGTTCGGGATGAAGCCTTTCGCGAATTCATCGGCACGGCGGCAGTCGATCACCAGGGCGCCGGTGGTGTTCGCGGCCAGTTCGAACGCATCGGGTGATAGCGCCTTGCGGCCGCGGTCCATCACGGTGTCGATGGACTCATAGCCCTTGATGTTCATCAATACGTTCTGGGGGAAGTAACCAGGTGGTGGCATCAGCCCGGTGAGCAGCTCCTTCTTGAACTCCTCTTTCGTCATTTCCGGGCGGAGCGCATAATTGGTGCGCTTCTGGTGACCGAGGGTGTCCACGGTCTCCTTGCTCATCATCTTGCCGCAGGCGCTGCCGGCACCGTGGTTGGGGTATACGATCAGGTCATCGCTCAGGGGCATGATCTTGTTGCGGAGCGAATCGTACAGCAGGCCCGCGAGCTTGTCCTCCGTCAGGTCGGCGATCACGTGCTGCGCCAGATCGGGACGGCCCACATCGCCGATGAAGAGCGTGTCCCCGCTGAAGATGCAATGCTCCTTCCCGGCTTCGTCGATCAGCAGGTAGGTGGTGCTTTCCATGGTATGGCCCGGCGTGTGGATCACGCGGATGCGCACCGCGCCCACGGCCAGCTCCTGGCCATCGGTGGCCACAAGGGCGTCGAAGCCCGGTTTCGCGGTTGGTCCGTAAACGATGGTAGCGCCGGTCTTCTTCGACAGGTCGAGGTGCCCGCTCACGAAATCCGCATGGAAATGCGTCTCCAGCACGTATTTGATCCGGGCGTTGTCGCGCTGGGCGCGGTCGATGTAGGGTTGCACCTCGCGGAGTGGATCGATCACCGCCGCTTCGCCATTGCTTTCGATGTAATAGGCACCGTGGGCCAGGCAGCCCGTGTAGATCTGTTCAATGCGCATGGTCACGAAATTGAGGATTGTGGGTGTCGCAACGCTGATCCAGATCAGGTATTGGCGCGCACGGCGGCCACGAGGTCCTGGGCGCTCACCACGCCGGCCCGCCGCCATACGATGGTGCCGTGCTTGAAGATCGCGAGCGTGGGGACGCCGCGCACCTTGTAGGCCTGTGCGGCCGTGGGGTTCCTGTCCACGTCCACTTTCACCACCGTGGCTTGTTCGCCCACCTGCCGTTTCACGTCCTCGAGGATGGGCGCCATCATCTTGCACGGGCCGCACCATTCGGCGAAGAAGTCGACGACAACGGGTTTGTCACTTTGGATCAGTTCCTGGAAGCTCATGTTCGTTCCCTTCATCGGATCTCCTGCCACGTGATCGGTTCCTGACGTTCTGACGGTCGTTGTGCCGGTACGCCGCAGCCGCCGGCCACGGAACAGCAACCAAGATCCAGGAGGGCCTGCAGGCCCAGGATGCTGCCGAGCACCATGGCGGCGGGATCGGCGCTCACGATCCCCTGGATCAGGAAGACCGTTCCCAAGCCGGCGCGCAGCCAGCGCAGCAGATGCCAGTTCCGCAGGATACGCTCCTTCATCGCCGGGCCATCAAACTGCGGACCTGGGTCCATGGTCCGCCGTTGTGCGCATCGAAACCGTTCGCACGGAGCATGCTGGCGGCCGAGGTGCTGCGCATGCCGCTGGCACAGCAGGTGATCACGGGTTTTTCCTTGTTCAGCTGCTTCATATCGTTCCCGATCCGGTCCAGTGGAATGTTGATGGATCCCTTCACGTGGCCGCTGCTGTATTCGGCCTTGGTGCGCACATCCACGATCGTGGCGCCTTGTGCGATGAGTTCGGCAAGGTCCACTTTGGGGCCCATGCCGAACAGGGTGCGGAGCAAACCGGTCATTGGTCGTTGGTTTTGTTTTCGGTGGTCGTGTTCCCGGCGGCGGCGGTACCCCGTTCGGGAACGAAGAAGTTGACGAGCAGCACGCCCAGCACGCTCCCTTGCAGGGAGCTGCCGACAGGTGTGGAGGTCAGGGGGCAGGAGCCGGTGTTGCAGCCGACATACCGATACCAGAGCAAACCTGCGATCGCACCCAGGAGGGCACCGGCGCTCCAAAGGGCCCATGTGCGCTTCATGCCACAGCCGTGCCGGCGGTCTTGTTCGTGAAAGCCAGTTCGTTGTTGTACATCACATCCCAGGTCACCGGCATGATGCGTTTCAACATGTGGCTCACCCCGCAGTAGGCGGATTGAGACACCTCGACCGCCTTCAAGGCGTCTTCGCGCACGGCGATGGGGCCGCTGAATTCGTAGGTGATGTGCACCGAGGTGTACACGATCGGTTGCTGCGTGCTGATCTCCCCGTCCACCTTGATGGAGAGGTTGTCCACGGACTTGCCCGCCTTGCGCAGGATGCTCACCACGTCCATGCCCGTACAGCCGGAAAGGGCCGAGAGCACGAACGGCTTCGGGATGGGCCCATGATCCTCGCCGCCCACGCGTTCGGGTGCATCCATCACCACGGTATGTCCGTTCACCAGGGCATTGAATTGCATCTTGCCCATCCACACGGCTTCGATGGCGTGCTTCATGGTTTGCGCGTACGGATGCCGAAGGGCAGGTACAGCGGGCAGAAGCTCATGAAGGAGGTGAGCGCGAACACGACTGCCAGGATGAGCAGCACGATGCCGAGCGTACCCGTCAGTTTGCCGGCGAAATAGAGGCCGATGATGACAGCGGCGATCACCAGGCGGATCACCCGGTCGGCGGAACCCATGTTCGGTTTCATGTGTGCGATGTATTGGTCGGCACAAATGTCCGCGACCGGTCGGGCCCCGTCGGTGAGGAATATCACCCTGCGACGTTCACCACGATGGCGTTGCGGCTGAGCTGCACCCGGCCACGCTGTCGCAGCTGGTGCAGCAGGCGGGTGATCACCTCGCGCGGGGAAGCGAGCTCTGCGGCGATCTCCTGGTGGGTCGAACGCAGGGTGTTCGAACCGGTGGCTTGCACGCGCTTCACCAGGTAGCTCCACAGCTGCTCGTCGAGGTTGCTGAACGCGGTCAGCTCCAGGGCTTCGAGCAGTTCCGTGAAGCGCTGCGTCTGCATGTCGCTCATGAACCGGGTCCACTCGGGGTATTTCATCCAGGCGTCGACATAGGCGATGGGGATCGACAGCACTTCGGTCTCGTCCTCGGCAACGGCCTTCACCTCGCTGATGCGCGCTCCCCGGCAGCAGGCGAGCGACATGGCGCAGCTTTCCCCGGGGAAGATGTGGTACAGGTAACGCTCGGCGCCTTCCGGGTTCTGGAGCAGGATCCGCAAGGCACCCTTGGTCACGATGGGCACATGCGTGATCCGGTCGCCGGGGCGCATGAGCTCGGCCCCCGCCTCGATCCGGCGGGCGACCGCCACTTGATCGAATTCCCGCTTCAGGTCCTGATCGGTGAACATGCTCTGTTGATCCCATCCGCATGCGCCCTGATCGATCCGGTCGGCGTGCCGACGGCGTGCAGGGCGCCACCCGGTGGTGCGTAAAGGTCGGCAACCGGGGCGTTCGGCCTTCGGCCGGTCCGGATGCCGTCAACTTCGGCGGTCCTTGCTGGTGCGAAAGGTGGGGCGCGGCGGATCCGCCGCGTTCACAGGGCGTTCAGAAGGTCCTGCCCGAACACATCGACCTGGTAGTTCCGCATGCCTTCGATGGTGCGCAGCTCCTGCAAGGAGGTGGGCATGCGCCGTGCGATCGCCGCCATCAGGTGGTTGGCGCACACGATGCCCGGGCGCAGGTCGTGTTCCGCCATCAGCCGTTCGCGCGCCGTCCGCAAACGCAACACACGCTCGTCGAACTCCGGATCGCGATCGTACCGCAACGACTTGGGTACGCGCGGCCATTGTTCCTTGGGAAGGGAGCGGCCGCGTTCGATCGCGCGCAGGATCGCCTCGCTGTTGCGTTCGATCACGCGCGGCCCCACGCCCTTGCGTGCGGCCAGGGCCTTCAGGTCGCCAGGCGGGTCTTTCGAAAGGTCCACGATCACGTCGTTGCCCAGGATCATGAAGGGCGCGCGGTCGAGGCGTTCGGCCAGCTGTTCGCGCCAGCCGTGCAGTTCGCGCAGCACCGCGAGCTGGTGCGGTCGCAGGGCTTTCGCACCCTTCACCTTCAGGAACCCGGGCTCGTTGTCCTCCTGGGGTTCGAAGGGGATGTGCACCAGCAGCCGGAACTCCTCCTCGGCCCAGGCCATCCGGCCTTTTTCAACCAGCTTCTTCGCCAGTGTGTCGCGCAGCTTCAACAGGTGCGCCGTGTCCTTGGCCGCATAGGCCAGCATGGCCGGGGGCAGCGGGCGCTGGCTCCAATCGGCCTTCTGGAACTTCTTGTCCAGCTTCTCCCCAGCGTATTTCTCCAGCAGGCCGGCCAGGGAGAGCTGCTCCTCGTTCAACAGCTCCGCCGCAATGAACGTGTCGAACACGCGCGAGGCCTTAAAGCCGTAGTTCTTCTTGAAGAGCCGCAGATCGTAGTCGGCATCGTGGATCACCAGCTCGACACGTGCATCGGCCATGATCGCTCCGAGTGGTGCGAGGCCGTCCAAGGCCAGGGCATCCACCAGCCAGGTGCGCTCGCGGGTGCTCAGTTGCACCAGGCAGATCCGCTCGTGGTAGCGGTGGAAGCCGGTGGCCTCAGTGTCCAGGGCGATGGAGGGTTCCTGCGCCAGTGTAGCGGCCAGCTCCGCCAGTTCCTCAGGGCGGGTCAGGAGCGGGGCTGCGGCGGACACGGCGCGAAGGAAGCGAACCTGGGCCCACCCGGCACCGGGGTGAACAGCTTTCGACGCTCAGGCGCTGTGCAGGAGGAAGCTCCGCATGCTGATGCTGCCCATCTCCAGGCCCGTGTAGATCTCCTTGAGCTCGTCACCGGCGTTCTTTGCCCCGAGCGTGTAGAGCAGGGGCAGGTAGTGGTCGTTGGTCGGGTGCGCCATGCGGGCCACTGCGCCTAGCCGTTGCTCATAGTCCACCAAGGCCTGGTGATCCCCGCTGGCCACCTTCTCCTGAACGAAGCGGTCGAACTCCACGGTCCAGTCGTAGGGCGCGCCATCGTTCTCGTTCCACTTCACGCGGCCCAGGTTGTGTACCACGTTGCCGCTGCCGATGATCATCACGCCCTTGTCGCGCAGCGATCGCAGCTCTTCCGCAAGGGCATAGTGGTACGCGGGGGGCTTGCCCCAGTCGATGCTCAGCTGGAACACCGGGACATCCGCTTTTGGGAAGATGTGCTTCAGGATGCTCCACGCGCCATTGAAGCACCTTAACAGCGCAATTTGAATCGATCCATGTCCTCGGATCAGCCTTCGCTTAACGCTCCACCACCACCTTTGCCCCCGCCAACCATTTCCGATCATCGGCCAGATGCACGTAATAGATCCCTGGTGACAAGTCCGAGATACCAACGGTTCGCTCCAGTAAGACACCGCTGCGCGAGAGTGGCGTTTCCAACACAACGCGTCCCATGGCATCCACCAGGGTCAGTTGAGCTGTGCCCGAGAGACCAAAACCAGTTGGAAGGGTCAGCCTTACATGCAGTTGATCGCTGGCTGGGTTGGGCACCACCACAAGGCTGGTCAGCAAGGCGGTCTCCTGTATGCTGCTGCCATCACAACCGGGCACCAGGCAGCCCAAGCTGTCCAGTTTCAGTACCCAGAGCATTTGCAGACCGGGAATGCTATCCATGGCGCCCTGTTGCACGGCCCCGGTAAGCACGAACCCGCCATCACTTGTTGGTTCCACGTCGTAGGGCCGGCTCAGTCCACCGCTGGGGTCGTAGTGCGCGTAGCGCCGCATCCATAAAAGATCACCAGTAGGACTCAGGCGGAAGAGCAGGCCGTTGTTGCCGTATGTGGAACTGATCTCTGCGCCGCAGACGATCAGGTCGCCATTTGACATTTCTTCTAAGTCGTAAGGCGTACTGCGCAACTGGAGGTTGTACTGTTGGCTCCAGATCACGTTGCCGTCGATATCCCATTTGCGGAAGTAGCACCACTCCGGGTCGAATGGGTCGCTGCCGATGGGTTTGTAGCTGCATGCGCCAAGTACACCGCCATCCAAGGTTGGTATTGCGCCGGTGTTCCTGCTCGCATGCTTACTACCCCCGATATTCCTGCGCCAGACCTCCGCGCCGATGCTGTCCACACGCATGACCCAGCAATGATCGTCGTATCCGCTCGCTCGGTAGCCTGCTAACAAATAGCCGGAAGGGGTGACTGGACGTACGCTCAGAGCCAATTCTGTGTTCGTGAAGGTTTGGCCCAGTATCAGTGATCCCATAGTGTCCACAATGAACAGTGCGCCTTCGTAACCGACGAACCCGCTCACCGCAATTCGGTCAGGCGCAACCCTCCTTGTCTGAGTGCTACCGCAGAAACAGCTATCGTAAATGATGCGGGTCCAAGACGTATCGCCCGCTTGGTTGAACTGTATGAGCAAGAGCGAGTTTGAACTATCATAGGGGTCGTCGAATTCAGTCAATGCGGCTAACAGGCTGGAATTCGTCTTGGCAACCGGATCCACGTATCCGAAGCTGTAATGCTGGGGGACTGATGATTGATGTTCGATATCGATCAAAGAACTTCCATTGGAATTGAACAGAAATGCGAACGGTTTGGTATACCACCCTGTGGCTACTTGGTGGCCAAATACGACAAAACCGCTATCCGTCTCCAGCACGCTTGACCCAAGTGCATCACCTGGATCTGGCCAGCTTTGATCGATCGTGAAGTTGTGTACAGTATCAAATGTGCTCTGTGCCGTATGCTTGTTGCACAGAAAAAGGGCGAAGATGATGCAGTGATATTGACGGATCAACGGCATAGCGATGCGCTATTATTGGTCCGAAGGGACTAGAGGGCATCTCAAAATAGTTTGCGCATGAGGGAAGTTGCGGCTGTGGAACTCGTAGCGGGTGACCGTTCGCCGGAAGTTGCCGATCCAGGCGAACAGCCGTTCGATCTTCCACCTGCGCTTGTATCGGCGCAGTTCCCGACCGTCTTGTGTGGCAGGCCGCTTGCGCCCACTGCGATGCGGCGCGATCATCTTCACCTTCTTGCGGCGCAGCTTCCTGTCCAGGTCGTCGCTGTCGTATGCCTTGTCGCCGATCATGCGCTCAGGGGCTTGGTCGATGAAGCGGGCCGCGAGCGTCTTGGTCACCAGCTTCACTTCGTGTGTGCTGGCTCCGAAGGTCCGTATGGCGATAGGAAGACCAGCAGCGTCTGCGATGACCATGATCTTGGTGCCTTTGCCCTTCTTAGTCGGTCCAATATCAAGCCCCCTTTTTTGGCACTTGAGAAGGTGCCATCGATGAAGCATTCGGTGATGTCGATCTTCCCTCGTCGCTTCAGGTCCATAGCCAGTTCCCACAGCACCCTGTCCCAGATGCCCTTCTTGCACCAACGTTGGAAGTAGCGGTGACAGGTCTGGTATGGCGGATAGATCCCCGGCAGGTACTTCCATGCTGTGCCGGTCTTGCAGATCCACAGCACGCCATTGAATACCGATCGGACATCCTGAGGTGGTCGTCCGCGGGGATCGGTCTTCTCCAGAATACTGGTGAGCAGCTTTTCCACCGCCTTCCATTGGGCGTTCGTGCAGTCCATCCTTTTGGACACCGAAACAGGAGCATCCGCGATCAGGGATCAAGTAGCCTCCTCTTCCGGTTCTCAAACGCCCGTTGTGCATGACCTAGACTGTCTCACGTATTTTTGAGATAGCCTCTAGTCTTCATCGTTGAGAGCGAACAGTACATCGCGCGACCCGCCGAAGGACGTCGAATACCAATCGAAGGGTAGGTCGAATCCAGCCAAGTCCAATTCGGTGTACGAGAGCAGACGCCCTTTTTTGTTGCTGTCTCCGGAGAAGTGAGGGTTGGGTGCCTCAAGGTCCAGAACCGATGCCCACGCCAAGTAGGGTAATGTGCTGGAGTTCTCTGCGGTCGTGAACACGTAATAGCGCGTACAGCTTCCGGGCACCTGCAATACCGCAACGCCGCTGATCCCTTTACGCACGCACTCCGAACAATCGACATCGTCCACGTTGTCGGCAATGAGATAACCCTTGCGGTCGTAGATCCTTCCATCGACAATGAAGAACAAGACCTTCCCTTGATCATCCAGTTGCAAATACTGACTTCTCGCTGCGATCTGACCATTGTACCGTTCATCCGCCCCAACGTCGGTAGGTATTGGTAGCGGGTAGGATTCGGGGTCACCGGCGTAAGCTTCTCGAAAGTCGACGACATGATCACCTTGTATCCAAGCGGGCTTTTGTGCCATGAGGCCCGCTCCGAGTAGGAACGAATTGATCGCCGAAAGAAGAAGCTTTGTCCCCTTGTTCATGGCATAAGGGTGTTTGCGTGTGAAGATAGTCAACGGTGTATGATTTCCTGCCTGGTATTGAGAATTGCCTCATTCTCCACGAGCAACGGTCGTAGAGAACGAGCGCAGAGCGTGCGCTTATCCAAGTGAGCTCGGGCATCTGCGACCGGTCTTGTTGCACCCGGACCGAGTGCAGCCAACGCAGCCGCTCACACGTACTTCTCCCCGCTTTCCGCGGTCGCCTCGTTCACGAACTGCTTGATCTTCTGTTCGTCGCGCAGGCGGCACACGAGCAGCACGTCGGGCGTGTTCACCACCACGTAGTCTTCCAGTCCCTGCAGCACCACCAAACGGCCATCGTCGTTCCGGACGATGTTCCGTTCCGCATCGTGCAGCTTGATGTTCCCGCCCATCACGGCGTTGCCCTTCTCGTCCTTGGGCAGGTGGGTGAAGAGGGAGCCCCAGGTACCCAGGTCGCTCCAGCCGAAGTCGCTCATCACGGTGAAGACGTTCTTCGCCTTCTCCATCACGCCGTAGTCGATGCTCACGTTCTCGCAATCGGCATAGGTGCGGGCGATGAAGCCGGCTTCGGTGGGCGTGCCGTAGTCCTTGGCCCCGGCCGCGAACTGCGCGTTCATCGCGGGCAGGTGGTCGGCGAAGGCCTTGCGGATGCTCTTCAGGCTCCAGATGAAGATGCCGCTGTTCCAGAGGAACTCGCCGCTCTCCATGAAGCGCTGCGCCGTCGCGTGATCCGGCTTTTCGGTGAAGGTCTTCACGCGCTTCACACGCGGATGCGCTGATCCCTGTGCTTCCTCGAACTGGATGTAGCCGTAGCCCGTGTCGGGGCGAGTGGGCACTACGCCGAGCGTGACGAGGTGATCACCGGAGGAGGCCTGCTCGAGCGCGAGACGGATCGTATTGTGGAACTCGCTCGCCTTCATCACCAGGTGATCGCTGGGGGCCACGACGATCACCGCATCGGGATCCAGCTTCGCGATGCGCTCGTTCGCGTAGGCCACACAGGGGGCGGTGTTCCGCCGCATCGGTTCCAGGATGATCTGCTCATCCTTCATCGCCGGCAGTTGCTCCTTCACCAGGTCGCGGTAGTTCGCGCTGGTCACCACCAGGATGTTCTCCGGCGGGCACAGGGCCAGGAAGCGGTCGTAGGTCTGTTGCAACAGCGTGCGCCCGAGGCCGAGCACGTCCAGGAACTGCTTGGGCCGCGCGGTGCGGCTCATGGGCCAGAAGCGGCTTCCGATGCCGCCGGCCATGATCACGCAATACGTATGTCTATCGCTCATCGGGCGCGAAGGTCTTCACTGGCCGCGACATGGCCCAAGGGGGCGGTCATGCGGCCGATGGCCCATGGGAAGGATCACGGTTCACGAGGCCGCCCGGGCTCCGGCGGGCCGGTCCACGTGCACCTCGGCCAGCGGATCGATGAAGTAGATGCGCCGGTCGTTGAGGCAGCGGCAGCGGAACCGCTTGCGCAGCCGTGGTCCCTTCACGTACAACCGCTGGTTGAAGCGGAAGATGCTGTTCTCCTGCAGGTCTTCCAGGAAGGGCCGTGGATCGGGATCGTAGCGGCGCAGCACGCGCATCAACTCGTGGTCCGTGCAGCTGGCGGCGGGCGCATCCGTAAGGTGGTGGTGCAGGGCATGCAGTACATCGGCGGGGAACACCTCGGGGCTCATGAACGGCCGCATGAGCCGCTGGTATTCGCCCTTCCAGAACGCCCCGTGGGGGTTGCGCCACCGGCGTGTCTTGGCCACGGTGCTGTAGTGGGCGAATTCGTGCACGAGGGTCACCAGGAAGGCGTACTTGTTCAGGTCGCTGTTCACGCTCACGCGGTGGGGCAGCGTGCGCGTGGCCGGGCGGTAGTCGCCCAATTTGGTGTGGCGCGGTGCGGCCACCTTCACCTGCACGGGATGGCGTTGCAGCCAGGCCTGCACCACCGGCCATGCCTTGGCCGGCAGGTGGGCCCGCAGGCGAAGAGGGTCAACGTTGGGCACCATCGGGAACGCGGGCATGCACTTCGTCGCTGGTCGTCTCCACGGCGTTCCAATGCGGGCATTCGCAGCTCTTGCTCTGCTTGCGCGCTGCGCCATACCGGGGGCCGGAAGCGCAGGCCGCCAGTAGCAACAGCGCCGCCAGGACCAGGGATCCTGTGCGGAAGGCGCTCCTGCGCAAGGGCTGCATTGGCATGGTTGCGAAAGTAGATGAACAGCCCCTTCGTGGGAAGCCGCTCCCCACAGCACTGAACGGCCCGTACCCCGGGGCTATTTTCGGCCCGTTCCTTCCTCCGTCCGGCGATGCGGCGGCGGCAAGGCCCCTGCCATGGGCATCCTCTACCACACCGGCCGCTACTTCCTGCTGCTCAGGGAGGTGTTCAGCAAGCCCGAACGCAAGAGCCTGTACTGGCGTCGCACGCTCGATGAAATGGACCTCCTGGGGGTGAAGAGCCTGGGCATCGTGGCCCTGCTCAGCGTGTTCATGGGGGCGGTGATCACCATCCAGACCAAGACCAACATCGACAGCCCGCTGATCCAGGCCTGGGTGGTGGGCTTCGCCACGCGCCAGAGCACGATCCTGGAGTTCAGCCCCACCATCATCAGCCTGATCCTGGCCGGCAAGGTGGGCAGCACCATCGCGGCCGAGATCGGTTCCATGCGGGTGAAGGAGCAGATCGATGCGCTCGACATCATGGGCGTGAATTCCGCGGGCTATCTGATCCTGCCCAAGATCGCCGCCACGGTGTTCATCAACCCCTTCCTGGTCATCATCAGCATGTTCCTCAGCGTGTTCGGCGGCTGGCTGGCCGGCACGGCATCGGGTATCGTGAGCGCCAACGACTACATCCAGGGCATCCAGACGGGCTTCAAGCCCTACCACGTCACCTATGCCCTGATCAAAACGGTGGTGTTCGCCGTGGTGATCACCACCGTGAGCGCCTACCAGGGTTATTACACCCGGGGCGGCACGCGCGAGGTGGGCATCAGCAGTACGCGCGCCGTGGTGTACAGCAGCGTCGTGATCCTGATCACCAATTACCTGCTCACCCAGTTGTTGCTGCTATGATCGAGGTGCGGGGATTGAGCAAGCGGTTCGGGGATCACCAGGTGCTCACCGATATCAACGCCACCTTCGAGAAGGGCAGGGTGAACCAGATCATCGGGCGCAGCGGCAGCGGCAAGAGCGTGCTGGCCAAGTGCATCGTGGGCCTCTTCACGCCCGATGCCGGACAGGTGATGTACGATGGCCGCTCGTTCCACGACATGGACATCGACGGCAAGCGCGAGGTGCGTCAGGAGATCGGCATGCTGTTCCAGAGCAGCGCCCTGTTCGATAGCATGACGGTGCTGGAGAACGTCATGTTCCCGCTGAAGATGTTCGCACGCATGAGCGAGGCGGAGATGCACGATCGCGCCCGGACCTGCCTCAGCCGCGTG
>CAZFAW010000037.1:0-12302 GCA_964517015.1 uncultured Chryseobacterium sp. | reverse complement strand
GGTGCCAACGGGATAGCAGGCGTCGTAAGCCGCGCTTGAGATCCTCGATGACCACGAAGTCCTCGGAGGTGAACAACAGGGATGGGTCACTCAGTCGGGGTTTGAAATTGTCCGATAGCTCCATCGTTCGGTTGGAGACATGTGAGCCCCCACTATAGGGTGCTCCGTCCACCTCAGCAGGTGGAAGCCAGCTAAGGAGCGCGGGTCATCACATCATGACCTGCCCACGGAAGATGTCCCCAGCCTTGGGTTCTGCATCCCGTCGGTCCTTTTTTGTGGCTCTCACGCGGGAGCACGGAATTCTCCGCCTCCTCTTTGGAGGGAGGCGGGAATTCCTTGCGACGGTTGAAATAGTGGATGCTCCCTTCGGTCATGCCCACGTACCAGCAGGCACCTCTGGGTTCATACAGGAAGGTGACATCCACATCAGCGCCCCTGCATTGGAAGTAACTGGCGATGCGCTGTGCTGCGCTCTTGGTCACGTCCACCAAAAGATGAGCATGTGGTCGTACGATGGGTACATTACCTCGCCATTGAAGGGGTTCAATTGCCAGCAGAAAGCTGCGGTTCAGTTTGGCCGCATACCTCACCACTTTCTTACAGGTCGCATCCGCATCATGATCGGAGCAGGAGTTGATGGTGATCATGTACCCTCGGCGCGACCTGATGGGCCTATCGAACAGGCCCACGCACTCCATAAGGGTGGCACTGGCTATGCGTTTCAAAGGGCTATGCTTTGCTATTGGACATACGGGGACTATTGGGGGTCGCGCTTCCATGTGCGCCCCATGCGTTCTGAATAACTATCGTTCTACTGGGCCCCGAAAACCAAATGAATGGTCGCAGCGAGGGCTGCTGACGCACCATCAAATACACTGGCCTTCAGCCAGATGCAGGCATGCGAAAAAATATCAGGATGGCTCCTGAACTGGGGGAGCCTTTTTCCTCGTCGCAGCCTCCTTTGCCTTGCGCTTCGCCTTCTGTTGCTTGATCATGAGGCTGACTTCCATGGGGTCCATCGCTTTCGCGCGCTGGACTTCAACAGGATCGAAGCACTTGCCCTGTCCTATCACGGGAAACGAATTCAACAGGCCGAGTTGTTCCAACTCCCACACCGTGGTCCGCTTGCATTTCAGTTCATCATACACCTCCTCTCGTGTAAGAGGTTGGTCGGCTGGACGGTCCGTTGAAATGTGGCTTTCACGTGCTTTCTGGCTCTGAACCTTATTGAACCCCTCGCGCAGGTCTTTGACCTGATCGATCATATCGATCTGAAGGAGCGCGGTCCAGAGAAGGTGGTCAGCCACTTCCCGCTGCTTGCCTTTCAATGGGCCAACTCTATTCTGTAGGAGTTGTAGAATATCTGGCATGGCATACTGGGAATTGACGCACTTCCTGCGGATGCGCGTCAGCCATCATGGTCATGGGGGGTCCATGGAGCTTGGTTGTTGATATGGGTGTAGAGTTGAGCACTGATCAGGTGAGATGATCTACGCGCGGGATCGATCGTCGCCACGTCCTCTACGGTGAGACAGCTTGCTCGCTTCCCATTGTTGCGCGAAATCCTCGGGAACGAGATCGAAGGGAAGGTTCTCTTGGGCCAGAAGGATCTGGGCAAGCAGGCTTTCCGCCTTGTGTTCTGGCGATAGCTGGAAGTAGCCCTCATCCTCACCTTGGGCGTTGCTCAAACGGTGGCCAGTTGCCTGGGTCGCAAGCAATCTGCTCACATAGAGATAGCCAGTAAGCATGCTGAAGAATGTGCGTCTGCAATCATGCGATCGGAGCACCGTATGCAGTTCGTCCTGATGGTCGATTTTTTTGGAATTCGCCTTGCGCTCCACGGTATGGATGATCCTGTTCAACCCGAGGGCGGATGCAACTTCTTTGTAGTACAGGTTGAGGTTCGCGTCAGCTATCATGTGAGGTTTGCTGTCGCTGTGCAACAGGGTCAGCATTGGCTTTAGAAGCGGTAGGCATATAGGCTCCCCAGTTTTCATCGTGGTGAGGTAGATCGCCTTGAACGAAGTCCTTCGACCGCGCACTTCGCGGATCTCGTTGTGCAGGATCTTGGGCAGGTCGGACACCCGCACTCCGCTGAAGATCTGCAAGAGCATGAGCTTTCGGGCGTTCTCCAGATGTGAGCGCCTGCGCTCGAAGCCGCCTTCAAGAACCTGCTGGATCTCTTCTGGATGCAGGTGGACCTTGCGGGTACTGCGAGCCGAGATCTTTTCCAGCGTGTCGAGGTCGATCGTTAGTTCGATCGCGGGATCCTTCTTCGCCTTTCGTAGTGCAGCGAGGAGGTTGGCCTGCAATTTTTGAAGGGTAGCTTCCGCGTATACAGGATCTCCGCTGAACGAAATGCCAAGGGCATTCTTGTCCTTTCGGAAGGTCCGTGGAATGTCGGTCGATGCCTCTTGGACCATCAGTTGGAGATCGTTCCAGTCTTTGATGGAAAACACGGAGACGTAGATCACACCGCGTCCGCCCTCCGCCATGTCTTGGAACTCGCTGTTCTCGTTGCGGCATGCTTCCAAGGCTCGGATGAAAGTTGCAAGGGTGCGATACTTCAGCTTGGTGCGACGATCGCGCACCTTCCTGCTGGCTGCGAGCGATTCGATGTACTGGGCCAACGGGATCCGTGAGCTTGTCCTCTCGGTCTTGCCGTTCAACCGCTCGCGTATCTGCTCAGGTGATGGCTTCATTGCCAGTTCAGTCCTCAATGCCTCGTAGGCTTTGAAGACGGCTTTCTTCTGTGCCTCGATGTCGCTCAGCACCTCAGCGTAGCGGCGACTGCCGTGGTCCTTTCGGAACTGCTCGCTGAGGCCATCCTTGGACCAGTACTTCTTCTCCAATGCGATCCCCATGGAGTTCCTGAATGGCCTGTACTGTTCCTTGTATTTGCCCGTGGCCGCGTCGTAACGCGATTCCACGAAGGCATAGTCGAAGTAGAGGAAGAGGTAGCCGTGCTCGCCCACCTGCTTGTGGGTGACGCGGATCGATTCCTCGCTGTAGTTCTTGGCGTAGGTCATGGTGGCTTGAAGGGATGCCCCTCCACTATTAGAGAGAAGTGGGGCTCGGTTTGCTGTCATGGTCGTTTCGGGCATGGCGCTATTCATTCGTTGTGCATGTAGTATTGGGCAGGGTCTAGCGGAAGGTCATCTGGGAAGTCGGCTTCACGTGTCCAGGCGCGGTAGTCGCCACTGCATGTGAGCTTTCGTCCAGACTTCCTCTCCTTCTCAATGCGTTCTCTGAACCCTGCGTAAGTGGGGTACTTCGGATTCGGCTGAACCTTCGAGGAGGCCCGTGGCCCGATCGGGCGAGGCTCTGTGGGCAAGTGCAACCTGACCCTGTAGATGGTCCCATTGTCAGTCCCATCGGCCCCGCCGTTCAACGTGATGTCTACATCGGTGAAGAGGTGTCCGAACTTCGATCGGAAGGAGTTCCATATCCGCTTTCGGACGCTGACGACATCATCAGTTCCTTGAATGTCCTTGCCCCTCCAAGACTTCGGGAAGAGCCCCTTCATGTCGGCGTATGATCTTACGGCCGTGTACTTCTCCTTCATGTTGTGATGGCTATTTCTCATTGGTCAAATGATCAGGTTGTTGTTGATGTCATCCAGCCACTCCGTCATTCTTTGGCTGCGCAGTTCTTCGAGGTCGAAGTCCTCGGAATGACCAGATGCTATTGAGCAGTCGCCGAACTCTTCGGGAGAAGGATTGTCCTCGGGGTTAAGCGCCTCGAACACAACGCTCACACCGCCGCTCTCATGATAGTGGAAGGTGGTCTGCCATAGGTCATCCCGCTCTCCGAACACACTGACTGCATGCTTCCTCGCACGATTCAGCAGGGCACACCATGCCTTGCGGGTTTCGCGCTGTTGCTTGTAGATCTCGCTCTCCTGTGCCTCTGGTCGGCGCTCATATTCCGTGATGTAAGCTGATGGCCGCACCTCTGCAACGAAGCAGATGTAGTTCTCCACTATCTGTTCGAGACGCTCCTGCTCATGGGGATCGTTCTCCCATGTACTGGCGTCATCGAAGTCGTAGTCGATGCCGTTGACTTCGATGTGCTGCACAAGTTCCTTCAGGTCACGAAGCAGTGCTTCTTTCAAGAAGGCGGTACGCGGATCAGCGATCGGGATGGGTACTGGTTTCAAGTCTGTCATGCGTTCAAGTGTTGGTTGTTGATGAATGGCATGCCCACCTCGGAGTGAGGCCACCCGAGAAGAGCACATTTGTTGGGCTTTGGGATCGCGTGTGCGGTCTGCACACCTACCTGCTGACGGGAATTGAACCTTTCAGCAAGAGGGCCGTTACAAGCCCCATCTGACCCACCGAAAGTGGGGAGGGGGAAAGTGTGTAATTGCGACTGGTGCACCCCAGTCTTACGATCGCCACTTCACTTTTGTTCCGATCCGCAGCGACTTTTTTCTCTGCCCCCTCTCTCCATACTACTTATACGGAGCGTGTTACACCCGCCAGACCTGATCAGGGTGGAGGCCATTGGGCAGGATCTTGGTCAGAATTCGGCGAACATGAAGGTTCACTCCCGACGGGGCTTCCCAAGCTCGATCGTTCGACAAGGGGCCGCCCAATTCGTCCCGACCCGTTCGCCAGCGTTTGTGGGCGTTCGCTCATGGAGGCCCTCCAAGCGCCCTACGGGCTACACTCGAAGCGCTGGACCACAGGTCCGGCGCTTCTCGTTCCGCCCTCCGGGGAATAGCCGCACGCTCGGATCCCATGGATCCTCGCTACGGCTTCCTACGGGCTACAAATGAACCCGCGCGCGATGCGGGTTCTTTTTTTACCCCTCGGGGAACCAGCGGAACGCTCGGTTCGCCCCCCTCCGTTGTTCCCGCTCGACTCACGGCGGTGCGTTGGTTTGTGGGAGCCGAGTGGTGTCAGAATAGGGCCTCCCGTCCGCTTGAGGAACCCGGGTTCGCGAGGATCGGAGCATGGGCAAGTGGATCGGGCCTTTGTGCTGAGCCCGGTTAAGTCCGAGTTGCGCGGTGGTGAAGCCGACGTTCCGTTCTGGCATGCAGCGGGCCGCGATGTGCCGCGCAGCGTGAGGGAGCACGCGCTCAGCGATAGATCGCGAGTAATGGGCCGCTAATACGCGGCGGGCACTTTCGCGGCCGAACAATGATCGCCATGCGGCAGTGGTTGGTGGCCTATTTCCTTTTGTGCGCCGCCGGGTTGCACGCCCAGGGTACCGTGCGCGGCACCGTGCGGGACAGATCGGGCGAAACCTTGATCGGCACGTCCGTGGAGTGGAAGGGCCATGCGGGCAAGGGTACCGCCACGGACTACGACGGCATGTATTCCATGGCGATCGATGCGGCCGGACCGGTCGTGCTGGTCTTCACGGCCATGGGCTACCAGATGCTGGAGCGCACCGTGGAGGTGAAGGCCGGACAGGTCGTGATCCTGGACGTGACCTTGAGCGACAAGAACGAGGTGCTGCAGGAGTTCGAGGTGACCGGCAAGGCGCGCCGCGACGGCGAGACCTACCTCGAACACCTGAAGATCAATTCGCCCACGGCCGTGGACTACATCTCCGGCGATCAGATGTTGCGATCGGGCGATGGCGACGCGAGCAGCGCCGTGAAGCGCGTGACCGGAGTTTCCACCGTCGGTGCGTTCGTGACGGTGCGCGGCCTGGCCGATCGCTACATCGTGACCACGGTGAACGGCATGCGCGTTCCCACGCTCGATCCGCTCACCAACAACCTGCGCCTCGACCTCTTCGCCTCGGGCATGCTGGACAACATCGTGATCACCAAGACCGCCAGCCCCGACCTTCCGGGCGATTGGTGCGGCGCATTGGTGAGCATGAACACCAGCGACTACCCGCAACGGTTGCGCGTGCGTGTGGGCACGACCCTGGGCTTCAACCCCAATTCCTCCTTCAAGCGCATGTTGACCGCGCAGCGCGGCAGCACGGACATGCTGGGCTTCGACGATGGTTCGCGCGCGGTGCCCGATGGCGTACCGGAGGACATCGAGGACTTCCCCCAGTTCATCGAGCCCAACCTCTACCAGCAGTTGCAGTTCCTGGGCCTGGGGAGCTGGATGCAGGGCTACGGGATCACGCCGAACACGCCCGGCTTCCAGGGCACCACCATGGGCACCGGCAGTGTCCTCCAGCATCTGGCGCTCACCGAGCTCGGCCTGCTGGCCCCGGCGCTGCTCTACGACGGGAACGCCGTTTCGGCCGCCGTGGACGGCTACAACGGCACCTATGACCTCGCCTTTTTCTCGCCCACGATGAACGCGGGGCTGGCCGAATTGAACACGCGATTCGACAACAGCCACTGGCGCCTTTCCGAAGAGCAGGGCCGGCCGAACATGAACCAGTCCTTCAGCATCGGCAACCAGGTGGGCCTGTTCAAGAAGCGAAGCGAACCGATGACGCTGGGTTTCCTCTTCGGGTTCCGCTTCGCGAGCGAGACGGAGTACGATCCCGGATCCACCTTCACGCGAACGGGCGAACCGTTCGCGGATCCGCACCCGGGCGATGAGTACGGCAAGACGGGCACCCAGCGCATCGCCACGGAGTCGAACGGCTGGAACGCCGTGGGCAACCTGTCGCTCAAGATCGACCGCAACAACAGTGTGGGCCTGATGGTGATGCCCAACCTGCTGGGGCAGAACAACGCGCGTTACCAGGTGTTCCTACAGCCGGGCACAGGATCGGAGACGTATGCATCCGAGGACCAGTACTACGAGCAGCGTGCGCTGTGGGTGTACCAGCTTACCTCCACGCACGTGCTGCCCGGCCTGAACAACCTGCGCGCCGAGCTGAGCGCCTCGTATTCCGACGGGGATCGGGACCTGCTGGACCTGAAGACCGTGCAATACGTGCTGCCCCCGGAAGGGCAACCTATCAGCGATGTGGAAGCGGCCCTGGGCTCCCCATCACGGATCTACCGCTACATGGACGAAACGCTGCTGGACACCCGCGTGAGCTTCGAACTGCCGCTCTCCCTGGAACGGCCCAAGGCCTACCGCGTGAAGGTCGGCGGCGGCTACATGAACGATACGCGCCGCAACAAGCAGAGCTTCTTCACGGTGCTGGGTGCGCCGGGCCCCACGCAATGGGAGGACGCCGGTCGCTTCGAGTTGAACGAGGCGGGCCGTTTCGTGACGCGGTACGCGCCCTTCGGCACCTTCAAGGACAACGATATCGGGATCAACGAGATCACCTCGGCATTCGCCATGGGCGATATGGAACTGACCCCACGGCTGCGCCTGGCCGGTGGCCTTCGCATGGAGCGTACGCATATGATCACCGATATCCTCCGGTTCTGGGAGAACGGCGTGGCCGCGGACGACACCATTCGCGGTACCGTGGGCGATGTGGCGATCGGCGGCGCCTCCAATCCCGAACCCCAGCCCGCCGTGCCGGGCGTGATCGATCGTTCGGACCTGCTGCCGAGCATCAACTTGATCTACACGCTCGGGGGCAACGAAGATGCCCCGCTGAACCTGCGCCTGGGCTGGTTCCGTTCCCTGGGCCGCCCCAGCTTCCGCGAATTCTCGGTGGTGCAACAGTTCGACTACCTGCTCAGTGCGCCGGTGTACGGCAACCCGAACCTGGAGATGACCCGCGTGAGCAATTACGACCTGCGCCTCGAACGCTTCTTCGAGGGCGGCGATAATGTTTCGTTGAGCGGGTTCTACAAGGAGTTCACCGACCACATCGAACTGCTCTACACGCTCGCCGGGGGCTACACCTGGCGCAATGCGGATCGCTCGGTGGTGTACGGCACCGAGCTCGAAGGGCGCATCGGCATCACGAAGAACCTCGAATGGCGGGGCAACCTCACGCTCATGTATTCGCGCTCCGACCTCACCACGGTGCTCACGGCGGAGCCCACCACCTATAGCACGCGCATGTACGGCCAGGCACCGTACATCGTGAACACCATGTTCAACTATACCAGCGACAGCGCCCGGTTCGGCATCAGCGTATCGTACAACCTCCAGGGGCCCAAACTGGCCATCTCCAACTCCGAGGTGAATCCCGACGGCATCCGTGCGTACGAAATGCCGCGGCACCTGCTCGATTTGACCGTGAGCAAGGACTTCGGGGCGCACTGGGGCGTACGCCTCCGCGGGCGCAACCTGTTGAACGCGCCGCAACGGCGTGCGTACCTGTTCGACAGCGGCTACGACGTGGACTTCGACAAGTACACCTACGGCACGGAGTACAGCCTCACCCTTTCGTACACCTTGAAATGAGCGCCATGCACCTGCACCAGTGGAACGAGGCCCGGCGTGCCGGCGCCATCTGGACGGCTTTCCAGGCCCTGCTCGCGGCGAGCGCCATGGCCTGGTGCGCGGAGGCGCGATCGCAGACATTGCTGGAGAACGTGATCGTGGAGACCTACTATTTGAGCGATGCGAACGATGCCAGCGACACGAACGGCGGGGGGCTTGCGGAGGGGTCGCGCACCTATCGCGTGTACATCGATCTGGCAACGGGCGGTTCCCTGCGCGCCGTGTACGGAAGCAGCGAGCACCCGCTCTCGATCGCCAGCACCGCCAACTTCTTCAATCACATCGACCGCGGGTACAGCTTCGGTCATATGGTGAACACGAACTGGCTGGACGAAGGCACCACCGCGGTGGACTCCTGGCTGGCCCTGGGTGCCGCGACCAGTCAACGCATGGGCATCGCCAAGGCGGACGACGATGATGGATCGCTGGTGGGCGGGGCGAACAACGATGGCGGAAGCGCCGCGGTGCCCGGTGGTCTGCTGGTGAACGATGCGGTGGAGGCGGGCATTCCGCTCACCACCTCCGATGGCCTGGTGGTACCGGATACGGGCGCCGTGCTGCCGCCGAACTTCAACGTCCAGGGCGAAGAAGCGCTCCTGGATTCCGTGTTCGACGATTCCACCGCGCGGCAGTCGTTCCTTTCCACCACCATCCGCTTCGGGTGTTCGAGCCCCGGGGTCGTCGGCCCCACGCCCGAAAACCGGATCCTGGTGGCGCAGCTCACCACCACGGGCGAGATCTCCTTCAGCCTGAACATCGAGGTGCAGAACAGCGCCGGCGAGGTGGTGAAGTTCGTTGCCAAGGACACGTTGCTCGCTGCGGACGAAACCCCCGCGGGCCTCCTGAACTACCCGCCCGTCTGCGGCTGCACCGATCCCGATTTCCTCGAGTACGATCCCAACGCGGGGTGCGACGACGGCTCGTGCGCCACCGCGATCGTGTTCGGCTGCCTCGATACACTGGCGTGCAATTTCGACCCGACCGCCAACTTCATGGTGCAGGAGCTCTGTTGCTACGGCCCCGACGATTGCAACGGGTTGGACGTGTCGCTCGTTTGCCCGGACCTGGGCATCGACCCCCTGCTCGACGCCGCGCAATGGCGCATCCATCCCGTGCCGGTGGTGGATCGGCTTTCGGTGATCCCCCCGGTCGCTGCACCCGGCGATCTGCGGTTGATCGTGAGCGATGCAACGGGCCGTACGGTGCTGGAACAGCCGGGATCCACCACGGGCTACGGCTCGATGCTGGACATGGAGCGGCTTCCCGCGGGGCCCTATGTGCTCCGGGCCATCTGGCGCGGCGGCCGAACGGCGTGGCCGTTGATCAAGCAATGACGCACCCGGCGTTGGTAACGATCACATAACGAGGAACACCACGATGCCCTGACATGGCACGGAGAGCTTCGCGCCCGAAAGCCGAATCGCACATGAACACGATCCCTTCGCTCCTTGGCGGCTTGCTGCTTACGCTGCCTTCCACGCTCCTGTCCCAGTACACACCCCCTGACCCGTCGGGCTTCGAGGGCGTGGTGGTGGAAACGTACTATGTGGCCGATGGCGATGACGCCGCGGACACCGATGGCGGTACCGGCCTCACCGCGGGAGCGGTGACCTACAGGGTGTTCGTGGACCTGCGCCCGGGCTACAAGCTGCTCACCGTGGCAGGTTTCACCGATCATGCGCTCACGATCGGAACCACCACGAGCTTCTTCAATAACGATGATCGCGGCGAGAATTGGGGCGGGGACATCGACGATGCGCACCTGGACGAGAACACCGTGGCGATCGATACCTGGCTGGCCATGGGCGGAGCTTCCGATGCGCACTGGGGCGTGCTCAAAGCGGCCGATCCCGATGGCTCGATCGTGGGTGGTGCCAACAACGACGGGGGGAGCAACGCGGTACCGGGCGGTCTGCTCGCGAACGATGTGCCCCTGATGGGCGTACCGTTGACCACATCGGACGGGCTCCTGCCCGGCGTTCCGCCTGCGGTGAACTATGTGGGTACGATGCCCGGTTTCCTGCTGGGTGCGGGAAGCACGTTCTCCTCCGACGATTTCGCATGGGCCGTGCTCGGTGGGGTCGAACATCCGGATACCGCCAACCGCGTGCTCGTCGGTCAGTTCACCACCGATGGAACGTTCTCGTTCTGCCTCAACCTGTGGGTCAAGATCCCCGACAGCCTGGTGTGCTCCGACCCGAACTGCCACGAGATCCTGGAGTTCTACGGCAACCTCCTGGAATCGGACACGGCAGGTACGGGCTTCAACACCGACAACAAGTTCACGCATCCTTCGCTCTGCTTCACTTCCACCGCGCCCGTGGTCGATTGCGAAGGCGTACCGGGCGGCACGGCGCTCCCGGGCACGGCTTGCGATGACGGGAACGCGGATACCGACAACGATGTGTACGATGCGGGTTGCCTGTGCGTGGGTGAGGATTGTCTGGGCGTGCTGGGCGGGAACGCCCTGCCGGGCCAGCCTTGCGACGATGGTGATCCCAACACCGTTGACGATACCTGGCAGACCGGCTGCGCTTGCGTGGGAACGGTGGGTGTGGCCGAGCTGCCCAGCGCGAGCACCATCGGTGTGCATCCCAACCCGACGGACGGTCGCTTGATCGTGGAGATCGGGGACGGGCAGGGCGCCCTGGTTCGCTATGCGGTGAACAACGCCTTGGGCGAGCGCGTGCTGGCCGGCGATCTGGGCACGGTCATGGGCGATCGCACCGTGGTGCTCGACCTGTCGTGGCAGCCCTCCGGTGTGTACTTCGTGACCGTGCTGTCGGGCGCACAGGAGCATGTGTTCCGCGTTGCCCGGTACTGAGGGAGCCATGCGGCCGTTGCGTATCGCGGCACTGTGCGCCTTGCTGATCGCGTCCATGCGAACGGCGGGCCAGGGGATCGACAGTGTGATCGTGGAACGGTATTGCGTGGTGGACACGGGGTTCCGTTCGGCGGGCCCGGCTGCTGCAGGCGATGGGCGCCTGGTGACCTACCGCATCTTCATCGACCTGGCACCGGGATACACCTTGCAGATGGTCTATGGCGATGAGCGGCACCGGCTGCGCATCAGCACCACCACGGCCTTCTTCAATGATCTTCGCAACGGCGTGAAGTATGCCGACCGCCTGGAAGCGGACCAGCTGAACACCTTCCCGCTCGCGATGGATTCGTGGCTCACGCTGGGCCCCGCGAGCAACGGGCATTGGGGGGTTCCGAAGGACCTCGATCCGGACGGTTCCGTGATCGAGTGCCCGCCGTACCCCGCCCGCCCGCCGGACCCACGCGACATGGATCCGGAGGGCGCTGCGCTCGATCTCCAGGATGGCTTGATCACAGCCGATACGCTGAAGGAGATCGTGACGTTTCGGCTGGATCCGGGGTATCTGGGCAAGGTGCGCGGATCCATGATCGAAACCACCGATGGCGCATGGGCGGTGCTCGGTGGTGTGCGCGGGATCACCGAGCGCAACATCGTGCTGATCGCACAGATCACCACCACCGGGGAACTGGAGTTCCTGTTGAACCTCCAGCTCGGCACACCCGACCACCGCGCCGAGAAGTACGTGCCGCATGCCGCCGGACCCGGCGAAGTACTGTGCCCCGCCCTGGCGCGCGGGCGCTACGTGGAACATCCCTGATCGTGCCGTCCGATCCCGCTTCCGCTCCATGCCGATCGCCATGGAGCGCGCGGGCGCATTCAGGTGTGTTGACTTGCGCGGTGCATGAAGTGAAGTCCACGTTAGGCGCAGTTACAGGGATCGTTGGAACGGTGGCGATCCCGACCATCAAGCATAAGCAAACGCTAGTACGCCTCTAACCCGACGATGGGCGCCATGCCGGAAGATTTGCCGAGCACTTCGGAGGCGATGTGCGAAACCGAAACAACCCTTTCCAACCCCTAACAACCCTGAGATGAACCCCTTGAACAAACTGGGCATGGTGGCCGGCCTCGCCGCCCTGCCTGCGCTCTGCGGGGCGCAAAGCATCGGCAGCGCCTGCGGCTGCCCGGACGTA